>JAPLZH010000076.1 GCA_026395105.1 Candidatus Tayloriibacteriota bacterium | reverse complement strand
ATTGCAGATCCTGCGCTATACATTTTCTCAATACAAAACCTCTCTCCAAAAGACAAATGATGATATTTCATATGACAATTAAATTAATTATTTTGTTAATACATTAATTCTACTGTCCTACTTCAAAGGTAGCTAGTTCTCACAGAAGTATTTGCAAAGCTTACCATCTGTTCTCCGCCAACATTACCTGACTGAACCCAGATTTTATATGTAGCACCGGATACTGGAGAGAAACTTGTTGGCATTGTAAAGCTTGTAGAATTTGTACCGTTTCCAACTGAATTCAGTGTACTAATTATCATTACTGTATTCCAAGTGTTTCCCATTTGCTGAAGTGTGACTTGCGTATTCCCGCTCGTATTAGTTTCATTCCACTTTATAGAATAGGTATTTCCCAGCTGTAGCTGAGACACCGCTCCCCCATTCTGAGAAACTGTTACATAATTAATTAATGGAGATTTTACTGAGTAATAAACGTCGAGACTTCTTATGCTGAATATATTACTTTTTCCAGTATTCATAATTCCACCGCTTACTCTATCTCTATCTAACTTTACTGCATTAACCTTAACATAGTAAGCATCCTTGATAACATCTCTACTCATTCCGGAATTTGATATGATTTTATCGACAAATGATGATATGGCAAAAGTGTTATAGCTATTCTGATATTTTGATATTTGCATTCCATCACCCATCTCTACTTCTGAATTAGCAATGTTATTTCCAAGCATTATTTGATAATAATCAAAATCTCCGACGTAACTAGTCCACTGAACGTTTAATTGTCCAGTCGAATCATAAGAACCACCGTTTGGAGAAGTTACTGTTAAGCCAGTGAACGACTTAGTTGTGGTAGTCAAACTTGGAGTTAAACTAGAAGCTGGAATAACGACCGTCATAGAAGTACCATCAGTAAAATATACGACCGCCTTTCCTCCAGAGAATGTATGGCTAGCAGGTTCACCATATAGATACAAAGATTTAGTAGAAGCTGGATTTAGAGCTACCGACATATTTTCATTGTACTGATTAAACACTCCGCAAGTTTCGCAAGTAGCGATAGCTGCTAAACGAAGAACTTTTCCTAGGGGATTATTTGAACTTCCCTCTGTGGACCATCCTTCACCAGATGCGTTGTGAAGTATAAGAATACTCTTTATATACTTTGTTGCTGAGCCCTTATTAGTTAAGTCTATTTCCCATCCCCAGTCAGGCGAATGAACCTGTGAACCGTTCCATTTATAAACACTGCTGCTGCGACATTTTCATCAAATGTTCCAGAAGTGCTCTCTAAATATCCGAGAATCTTTAAGCTCTTTGTAAGTTCTAATACATCAGGATTTGAATCGTTTATTTTAACATTGCGATTAAATACATAACAATTCGTCCGAACTGCTGGAGTAGTAGCCATACCACGAAGCGTGGCTGCTCTCGTACTATCTAAATTTAGAACGGTTATAAGCATTTCCACTTCATCCGAAGTTAATGCTTTCGCACCACTTACTCCGACTATAAGTCCGAGAAAAATAATAGCGATTAATAAAGTTTTTTTCATAATTTTTAACAAATTTTAATGATTATTAAGCAAAGAACAGGTCGCCCCAAAAAGGGACCCGTTCTGGCTTTTATATAAAGAGTGGTTAGTGGATTAAGCTTATCAGAAATAAACTTAAAAGCAAGCTTAATATCTACACGATTATTTCTTCTTTTCTACGATTTCCTTTTCGACGTTTGCTGGCACTACATCATAGTGATCAAATTCTAGGTTTGAATTTCCACGACCTTCTGTCATAGAACGAAGCTGTGTTGTGAATCCGAACATTTCAGATAATGGTACCTTTGCACGAATGACCTTAATGTTATTACCGCGATCATCCATGCTTTCTATTTGCCCTCTCTTTGATGAGATAGAGCCTGTGATATCACCGACGAATTTTTCAGGGAAAGTAACTTCGAGTTTCATTATAGGTTCTAGAATAACAGGTTTCGCGCGCTTCGAAGCATCCTGGAATGCCTGTGATGCAGCGATCTTATAAGCGATTTCAGAAGAGTCCACATCATGGTAAGAACCAAATGTAAGTTCACAGGAAATGTTTACCATCTTAAAGCCGGCCACTATTCCGCGCTCCATTGCTTCCTTAACTCCCTTCTCTACTGCAGGAATAAATTCCTGAGGAATAACTCCTCCTTTAATAGAGTCTATGAATTCGAAATCTTCATATCTGCTAACGTTTTTCGGAATTTTTTCGCCTTCAGCGATAGCCTGCATAGGACGAAGAGTGATTTTAACGTGACCGTACTGACCTTTACCTCCAGACTGCTTAATGTATTTATGTTCAGCCTCTGCAGTTCCTAGAATAGTTTCTCTGTAAGCGACCTGCGGTTCACCCACATTTGCCTCTACTCCGAATTCTCTCTTCATACGGTCAACCATGATTTCTAGGTGAAGTTCTCCCATTCCAGAAATAATAGTTTCATTTGTCTCTGAGTTTGAAGAAATCTTAAAGGTAGGATCTTCATCAGAAAGTTTCTTAAGTGCCATACCCATCTTTTCCTGATCGGCCTTTGTCTTCGGCTCGACGCGTAGTGAAATAACTGGATTAACGAATTTAATAGGGTCTAGAATGATAGCATTATTCTCATCACAGAAAGTGTGAGAAGTTTTTGCACTCTTAAGACCGACAGCCGCTGCGATCTCTCCTGCATAGACCACTTTAACTTCTTCTCTCTTATCCGCCTGAAGTCGAACTATTCGGCCTAAGCGCTCTTTTTCTCCTGTAGTGGCATTATAAATATATGTTCCAGCCTCTATGTTTCCTGAATATACTCGGAAGAATGTTAGCTGACCGACGAATGGATCGTTCTGAAGTTTAAATGCTAGAGCAGAAAAAGGTTCCTCGTCTGATGCATGGCGGTAAATAGCTTCGTTTGTATTAGGATCAATTCCATGAACAGGAGGCATGTCTAGAGGAGACGGAAGATAATCCACGACAGCGTCTAGAACTAGCTGAACACCCTTATTTTTCAAGGCAGAACCAGTGAAGACTGGGAAGATCTTATTTGCGATAGTCGCTTTTCTTATCACCTTCTTTAATTCAGCGACAGGAATTTCCTGACCGTCTAAATATGCCTGCATAAGGAGATCATCATGTTCCACTGCCTTCTCTACTAATTCGGCATGGTATTTCTTTGCCTCTTCTAAGTATTCTGCTGGAATTTCTGCTTCTCTAACATCTTTACCCATTTCGCCCTCGAAGAAGAAAGCCTTCATTTTTAGAAGGTCTATCACACCTGAAAATTCCCCTTCGAGGCCGATAGGAATTTGAAAACGAACTGCCCTTTTATTTAGTCTGTCTAGAATAGAAGCATATGAACGCTCGAATGATGCGCCCATTCTATCTAGTTTATTTATAAAGCAAAGACGAGGCACATTTCCGTCATCAGCATAACGCCAGTTAGTTTCTGACTGAGGCTCTACTCCGGCTACTCCGTCGAAAACGACTACAGCTCCGTCTAGAACTCTAAGAGACCTCTTAACTTCAGCTGTGAAGTCTATGTGTCCTGGAGTATCGATAATATTAAAACGAACCTTTTGTGATATATCCTTACCCATGTATGTAGGGTTCCAGAAGCAAGTAATCGCCGCTGCGGTAATAGTGATTCCACGCTCTCTTTCCTGTTCCATCCAGTCAGTTACTGTATTTCCTTCATGCACTTCACCGATCTTATGCGATTCACCGGTATAATAAAGCACTCTTTCTGAAGTGGTAGTTTTACCAGCATCGATGTGTGCGATGATACCGAAGTTTCTTACTCTTTCTAATGGATAATCTCTGTTCATTTTATTTATTATGTTTTTCTATAATAGCTGTAATCCTAATGCATTTAAGGCAAAAAGTCCAATTTTCCTTTGCAAAAAGCTTTAATTTCTATAGTAGATGTCGTGATCCCCTATATTATAGAATAAAGCCGTGTCTGAATTTTCATACTTTAACATTATTCTATATTTGTAATTAATAGAAAAAGCCAAGAAACCTTCATATTTTCCAGATAATTTATGCATTTTTAACTTAGAACTATTATTAGAGAGAATCTGAATATTCTTAGGTAATTTACTATAATTCTTTAGAAACCTAGAGCTGTGTTTTATTTTCAACTTCTATATCGACGAAGTTCTTTGAGTGTTAAAATCTTTCCTTTTCCAGCTTTAAATTCCCTTTCGCTTTCTCTTAATTCAGAAAGTAGACGATAATCCTTCCACATTCTTATAAGAACGCGAAAAAATTCGCTAGTGGAAGCGTATTTACCCTCTTTTATAGCCATATCTACTTCTTTTTTTAGATCTGCTGGCATTGAAATATTTACAATCGTTCTCATACGACTATTGTAACAAATTGTATTACAGCCGACAACTCCCCGAACACTCTTTTAATATATTAAAACTTTTTCGACCCACGCATTTTAGCATTCGACCGATAAAATTCTGATAAAAAAGTTCTAAAGAAATAATGAAAAATTCATAAAGATTTTATCAAAAAAGACCTTATTTTAAGGTCTTTTTGATTATCATTTTTCCGCTTATATTTTCCAGTAGATTACCAAGCAAAGTGTGCGAATGCCTTGTTTGCTTCGGCCATTTTATGAGTGTTTTCGCGCTTCTTTACTGCTTCGCCTTCATTCTTAGAAGCTCCGATGATTTCTTCGGCTAATTTCATATGCATCGGCTTTCCCTTCTTTCCGCGAGCTGCCTCTATAATCCACTTCATTCCGAGGGCTAGCTGTCTCTCTGGACGAACTTCACGAGGAACCTGATAGTTAGCACCGCCGACTCTTCGTGAGCGCACTTCCATAAGAGGGCAAACATTCTTTAGGGCAGTTTCTAGTATTTCTACAGGATTTTCTACCTTTGCTATTTCCTTTATCTGATCAACAGCAGCATAAACTACTGTTCTAGCTGTGTTTTTCTTTCCAGAAAGCATAACGTAGTTAATGAGCTTTCCGATTTTATCATTTTTATAGACTAGGTCTGGGCCTGCTATATTTCGATTTTTTATAGGTCTTCGCATGGGATTTTATTTAGCTGCTTTAGGCTGTTTAGTGCCGTATTGACTACGACCTTTTCTTCTAGTTTCTACTCCACCGGCATCGAGCTTTCCTCTGACTACCTGATAGCGTAGACCGACGTCCTTAACACGTCCTCCTCTAAGGAGAACGACCGAGTGTTCCTGTAGATTATGTCCCATTCCTGGAATATATGCAGTCACTTCCATTCCGTTCGTCAAACGAACCCTAGCGATTTTTCTTATAGCTGAGTTAGGCTTCTTAGGAGTCTTTGTCGTAACCTTTACGCAAACACCTCTTTTAAAAGGAGCTGGGAAAAACTTTGGTCGGTTTTTCAAAGCATTAAAACTTCTGCGTAGGGCAACAGACTTAGGCTTACTCGTAAGCTTTGTTCTGTTTCTTTTTATGAGTTGGTTTATAGTAGGCACTTGTCTTTAAGAAATTACAATATTAATAAGCTTCAGCTATAAAGCGTGTATATGACTATACTATATCTCCTTAAAAATGCAAATATTCCTCTTATTCAAAGAGATTTTAGGCAAAAGAGCGAGCTCTACCTTAATTCCCCAGTAACCAGAGCACTATTTTAGGAATAATGGGAGAAATAATATCCCAGAATAAAACGACGAAAATCATGACGAATACTAGGAAATATCTTTCTAAATAAACCCTTATTTTTTCGAAAAATTTAGGAAATAGGGTAAAAAGCAGTTTTGAACCGTCGAGGGGCGGTACAGGAACGAGGTTAAACACGGCTAATGTAATATTTGTATAAATAACTATTATTCCGAACTCTATAAATTTAGATGATAGACTAGTTTCGAGTGTTCTTAATATGAGAACAAATAGAAGCGCCATTATAATATTCGAAAGTGGTCCAGCGAGCGCAGTGAAAAATTCTCCCCACCTTCTATTTTTGAAATTATATGGATTTATTTCCACCGGCTTTGCCCAGCCTAAAACTATACCAGTTCCAGATAAGATGAATATAAAAGGCACTATTACCGATCCCCAAAGGCTTAAATGACGAATAGGATTAAGGGTTAAACGGCCCTGATGCTTTGCTGTAGGGTCACCACAAATATTTGCCACATATCCATGCGACAGTTCGTGAATGACGACCGACATTATTAAAACTGCTATACCAATGATGAAATTTATCTCCATAATTTGCGTTTATTACTATATATGATAGCATACATACCACTAACTTAAAGGTATGGCAAAAATCTGCGCAGTAACAAAAAAGGGTTCAATAGTCGGAGGCGGGTACTCAAACCGTACGCGTGCTACTCAGTATAACCCTACAGGCAAAGTTCGAAAGTATCCAAATCTTCAGAAAAAGAGAGTTTACGTTCCGGAACTTAAAAAGACTTTCTTTTTAACACTTTCTACGAGAGCTATTAAGACTATTAATAAAAACGGCGCTTTCCAGACTTTGAAAAAGGCCGGAATCATCAAATAATTAGGCCGTTTCCAAAAAATAATTAAAAAGCCGGAAAAAGGAGCGCACTCGCTCCTTTTTTCATTTGTTTATTTTGACCATCATTTCTCTTTCCAAATAGACTGACCATCTGATGTGATGTTTATGGTCCCCACTTCATCTGTTCTAAAATATGATAAATTTAGATTTTTGAGAGTTTCTAGCGTTTCTGGGCTCGGATGATGATATTTGTTATTTAAGCCGGCTGAAATGATGGCAAAATGAGGCGAAATTGCCCTTAGGAACTTTTCATCAGACGACGTTTTAGAGCCATGGTGTCCGAGTTTTAGAACAGATTCACGTCCTAATTTCGTAGACGTGGACATATCCCCTAACGCCATTAAATACCGCTCCATTTTCCTCGGCGCATCACCCATAAAGTAAAAATCATCTTTTTTATAAGAAATAAGTGAAATAGTGGATCCATCATTCTTTTTAAGGGGGCTAGCATCTCTATCTGGAAAAAGTATTTTAATATTCACCCCGTCATCAAAAGGAAATGACATACCTAGACGGGCAAAGATTACCGGAACTTTTTTCACAGCCAAACACCCTTTCAAAGCTTTATATGAAGCACTAACTGCCTTTGTCCCAGATTCTATAAAAAGTGATATTTCATATCTTTTGCAAAGATCGATTAGGCCGGAAAGATGATCCTCATCAGGATTCGTCAAAATTACAATATCTATTTTTCTATTATAAAAAGGCATGACTTTTCCGAGTGCTCGCATAAGAGCATTTCCTGGGCCACCGTCTATCACTATTCTCCCTCCATTCGGTGTCTCTATATATGAAGCATCCCCCTGCCCTATATCTAAATATGATATATATAGTTTCCCTCCGTGAGATTCCCGCAAAAATCCATACCAAAAGAAAATATTAGCGAGAAAGACTAGTACGAGCGCAAACGTAGTAAATGCTATACTATATTTATCATTATTTAATTCTTTCAATTTCATTAATATGCAAAAATTTATCGAAAAAAAGTTTGATCTTCCAAAACTTAAAGGAATATCAGAAAAGACAAATGAGGAGCATTTAAAGCTTTACGCTGGGTATGTCAAAAACACTAATCTCATTTTGGAGAAGATGGAGGAACTCGGCGCAGATTCCGAGAAAAATTCTTATCTACTCGGTGAACTTCAAAGACGTTTCGGTTTCGAATTCGATGGAATGAGAAATCATGAATATTATTTTTCTTCTTTTGAGGACGGAGCGAAAGCGCTTTCAAAAAGCGACGCCCTCTACTCCGCGATAGAAAATGAATGGAATTCTTTTGATGCATGGCTTTTACGTTTTAAAGCTATTAGTATGACTAGAGGAATAGGCTGGGCAGTTTTGTACTATGATGTACAAAATAAAAAGTTATTTAATGCATGGGTAGACGAACAGCATTTAGGACACCTCACAGGGCTCTCACCTATTCTCATGATGGACATGTGGGAACATTCATATGTGGCAGATTATTTACCGAGCGGAAAGAAAAATTATATAGAAGATTTCTTTGCAAATATTAACTGGGAGAAAATTTCTAAAAACTTTTCGGATTTAATTTAACTTAATTTGTGGACTTGTGACGATTCGTATAATCAGTAGCGAACTTCATCACTGTAAAAATCACGGCGTAGGAAATTAAAATCCAAATAAAAGAAAACTGCGGAACGTGCAAAGATGCGAATGGAATCTTTGCACTGTTTTCGACTATAACGAGAACATAATGAAGAACTCCGTAAGACATCCAGGAAAATGGGAGGGCTAAAAGTGGTGAGACTAGACCGATGAGTCCGGTGACACCGGTCGCGAACATTGCAAACGGCATAGTAGGAAGAACGAGAATATTTGTAATAGGAGCTATAACTGAAAACTGACCCATCGTATAAAGAATGAGAGGTGAAACAGAAAACTGTGCAGCGAATGTGGAGGTTAGAATGTCCCGAAGGCCAAATTTTTCAGTTACTTTTTTAAAACAGATTTCCCTTATAGGATCAGAGAAAAATATTAGTCCGAGTGTAGCCATAAATGAAAGCTGGAAAGAAGTGTCTAAGGCAGGTGTGAGGGGATTAAGAATAGTCATTCCGACTGCTGTCAAAGTTAGAGCTCTGAGGACGTCATATTTTCCTTTCATAACAGGAGAAAAAACTGAAAAGCAGGCCATCACGGCGGAGCGAATAACTGTCGCTCCGCCACCGACCATAATGGCAAATAAAATGATGCTAAAAATACCGACAATTACTGATAACTTTTTACTAAATTTACGAAGAACAAACATGAGGGCCATAGCGATAATGGAAACATTGTAACCAGAGAGAACTACTATATGAATTAAACCAGCGATTCGAAAGTCATCCTGTAAATCTTTTCCGAGTGAGCGTTTTTCACCGAGAAGGATTCCACCAGCGAGTGAAACTTCTGGTTCTGAAATAGTCGAAGATAATGAATTAATAAACTTTTCACGGATGGAATACAAAGAATTCTTTAGTGAAAAACCAGAGGTGGATGTCGCACCGATAATTTTTGGAAGTACCATTTGATATAAAATATTATCTTTCAAAAGATATTTTTCATAATCAAAAATCCTCCCATCTTCAGAAACTATATTTTCCGGCTTTTTTAATACTCCAGAAAGCGAAATTTCATCACCATATTCATATCCCCCAAATCTAGGAGCTATCACTAATACATCCCCACTATTTTTGATTTCGCGGTTTTGCCCACGTATAAAGAGCGGAGAGATGATTAACCTCACTGAGTTCTCTCTTTCATCTGGTTTATCGCTTATGAAACCTCTAACAGTGACTTTTTTACCGATAAAAATATCGGCATCCTTTGGCTTAAAATATATGTATTGTGCAGAATGAAACATTCCGAATACTACGCAGATAAAAATAATTATTAATAATGAATAACTGCGTGCGCGGATTAAGAACACTGATACACCCGCTCCTAAGAGAGTGCAGAGCAGCACAAAACTCCACCAGAGCGCATTTCGGCAACCGAGTTCAAAGTGATTAACATTACAGGATATGGTATTAAATATATCCGTGTAACATAGAACACCGATAACTGTGCCGAGAATAAAACCCGCTCCCGCACATTCGACTCCATATTTTTTAAGCACAGAAAGATCATAACAAAGTGGGTATGAAGAAATAATAAAAAAGTTCTAAAGAAATAATGAAAATTTCATTATTTCTTTAGAACTTCTTCATAAAGATTTTATCTCGTTTTCCGACCCCCTAAATACCCCAGTTTTTAAGCGTATTTTCTTCCTCCGAAATATTTCTAACTTTCTTCCACCTCGCTCCACTTTTGCCTTTTACCCTCATTTCACAATCTTTCCATACTGTATGTCTATCTAAAACTCCATTTAACAAACTTAAATAATACGCACTCTTATCAGAGATTTTTACCTTTGACTTTTTTGCCACAGATTTCGTGCTCACTCCATCTTTCTTACCTACACCTGTCTCACCCAAAAATAAAGAAACTTTATAAGAATCTCTCGCTCCTTTATACAAATCTATATTCACACCATCCGCAAAAGAAGTGGCGATTTCATCACATCTCTCATTCGCAGGAACTCCTGAATGTCCTTCCACTTTTATCCAGGCAATCTTCGCGCTACCCCTACCGAGCCCCGTAACTAAATCATAAAGCTTCTCCCATAAATCACGATTCAAAACTTCATCTTTTTTTCCAGTGATCCATCCATTCTTTTTCCATCCGTGCACCCATTTCGTAATCCCATTTATAAGATACATCGAGTCCGTGTGAAGCTCCACTAAAACCGAGGCATCTTTTCCAGAACTTTTCCCTTCTTTCCCGCTCATCTCGATGCACTTTTTAATCACCTCAGACTGAAGTGCAAAAATGGCTCCAGAAATTTCCATTCTATTATTCGTAGTCGGAGATTCCGCTCCACCGAGTTCCTCCACTAAATCACTAGAAGCGACAACAGCTCCCCATCCACCATTCCCTGGGTTATTTCTTGATGCTCCGTCAGTAAATATTGTGATTATATTTTTGTCCCCGTTCGTACTCATATTTTTATTTATATTCATAAAGATATAATAACTTTTCCTAAAACATTTAAATTAAAACTAAAAAATATCCACTATGCGAAGCCGAATTTCCGGCCTTCCTCTAAAAACGGACTTTTCTATGCTCGCCACTAAATTAATTTTATCACCCACATTTATCGAACGTCCCCAATCATAATCCGCAACGAAGAAACCGATAGCCGTCGCTACCGCCCTAAAAGTCACTTTCTCTCCGAGAGAATTCGCTCCATCATAAAACTGCGAAAGACCGAGTTCTAAATGCTCATTTGCCTTACCGAAAAGTTTAAACCTTTCTATAGTCAAATCATAAAAGACAAATAATGGCTTCGGATTATCTATTCCGAAAGGCGAAAGAATGTCTAGCGACTTTTGTGTATTCCAGTTCACCTCTCTTAAAGTCAAAACGTGATCTACTATAAAATCTTCTGAAGTATCAGCATCGGCAAAATTTGAAACGGCCTTTGTTAAAGCCTCTTCGAGCAAATGAATCTTTTCATCGAGAACGCTAAAGCCACCGGACGCAGCATGGCCACCGAATTCTATAAAAGCGTCACTCGCTGACTGCATAATATTCACGATATTTATTCCCTTCGGAGACCTGCACGATCCCTTAAGAATTCCATTCGCCCTTCCCCAAAGAAAAACGGGGACATTAAATTCATCTACGAGTCCGCTCGCCACCGGCCCTAAAAGCGCAGGCTTCCAGTCCGGATTTCCTAAAACTAAAACTTTCGGCCCACCCACGCGACCTCCACCACTACGACCGCCGCCGACGCCCGTATCTTCACCATCCTTTTCCGCACCTTCAAAAGAATGCATATGCTCCTTCGCCTTCTTCTTTGCCTCTTTAGTGAGTGCGGCTACTGTGCCCTTTCTTTCCTTATTCACCTTTTCTAGTTCCTCAGCATATGCGCCGGCCTTCGCCCCATCTGTTTCCGTCAAAAAATTAAAAGCCTTATCTGCAGAACCCATTCTAGACGCGGCGTTTATGCGCGGAGTAATCATAAAAGTGACATCATCTTCCGTAATATGTGCCGGATCCATTTTTAAAATCTGAAATAAATGAAGAAGCCCCTTCCTCCTAGTCTTCCGAATAACATGAAGTCCCCATTTAGCTAGCACCCTATTTTCTCCGACTAGTGGCACCATATCAGAAAGAGTGGCAATACCCACTAAATCAAGCATCCACTTCTCCGCACCCTCCTTTTGACCGAAATCCCTGCTCTTTAGAAGAGCCTGAGCTAATTTAAAAGCTACACCCGCTCCGCAAAGCTTCTTAAAAGGATATGCGCAGTCCTCACGCGTAGGATTAACGACGGCAAAAGCATTAGGCATCCTGCCCTCCTGAGGCAAATGATGGTCTGTAATAATAACGTCCACTCCGAGCTCTTTTGCCCTTTCTACGGCCGGAATATCTACTGTTCCACAGTCCACGGTAATAATAAGTGAAACCCCTTTTGCCTTTAATTCGTTCACCGCATGAGCATGAAAACCGAACCCTTCTTCATCTCTATGAGGTATATAGAAAGTTATTCTGTCTATAATGCCCATAATGCTGAAAGTTTCATGCAAAATGGCCGCTCCAGGAACACCGTCAGCATCATAATCAGCGTAAACAGCAATTTTCTCACTAGAATCAATAGCCTTAAGTATTCTATCCACCGCCTTTTGCATATCTTTCATTAAAAATGGATCATGTGTGTGTTTTGCAAAGTCAGGATTAAGAAAAATATCCGCGTCCGTTGCCGTATTCACATTCCTATGAATTAGGAGATGTTGTACGAGCGGAGCTAAATGAGAAAGGTTTTTACTATACTTTTCTTCGATTTTCGGGCGGGCTGTGTATTTTTTCATAAGGAAAGTATATACTAAAAACATGGAAAACTGCATTTTTTGCAAAATAATTAAAAAGGAGGTGCCTGCGAATGTTATTTTCGAAGACGAAAACTTCCTCGCGCTTCTGGACATTCGGCCGATTTCCCCCGGACATACGCTAGTTATACCGAAAAAACATTATAGATGGGTCTGGGATGTGCCGAATGTCGGCGAATATTTCGAAGTGGCAAAGAAAATCGCCCTCGCCCAGAAAAAAGCCTTTAATGTAGAGCAAATCCAAGCAAAAGTCGTCGGCGAAGAAGTCCCTCACGCCCACATTTGGCTCATCCCAGATCCCAAAAACACAAAAGGCGAAAAAACAGATTTCGTGACTAACGCTGAATTAATCAAAAAATATATTGACTGACGTTATTTAAGTTTTTCAAGTAATCCTAGACTTAATTTGCTTGCTGGAAAGATACCATCGATGTGTTGTAGGAATTTCTTTGTTTTATAAACTTCATCTGCTACAAACAAGTACACACCGTGGCTTCTTATAGATTTTGCTATATTTTCCCTCAAATCAGTGCCTAAAGTGATTTCAATCATCACGTCAATCTTAGACATGTGAGATGTCTTTATAAACTGCTTATAGCGTTCCCTGAGAGTCCTCTTTGCCCCTATTCCATATTTCCTATGTTTATAATTGAAAAAGAAATCAAATTCTGTTGAACTATCATTATCATCATGTCTTTTTTCTATACCATCATTTGGTATACCAATAGAGATAAGTATATTTTTTATCCTGTCTTCGAAACTTGCTCCAGCCAAACTTGTTATTGATTGGTTTATACTTTCAGAAAAAAGTAACATAAAAATCTGATTTGGTTCTATCCCTCTTTTCGAAAGAGTCTTATAAGAGTTTACTAGACTTTCGAGGAATACTTCAGTACTTTCAGAGATAAAATTAGTATTACCACTCTCAAGTTTCTCAAAAAATAATAGGGAAAGTAAAGCCCCACTAATTCTCGTCGCATATGCTACCTGTGTTGAGACCTTATCATATGCCAAAGATAGCTGATTTAATCCTTCTAGTTTTTGTGCTTTTATTGTCTGCGCAATTTTTGCTTCCTGCAATAAAAGATCTTTAATTAGATTTAATTTTAGGGAAAATACAAATATATCAATAGTGTTTTCATCTATGTCTGCAATTACGGCCGAGATAGATCCTATATCTTCTCTCTTTATTTTGTCTTCAATGTAAGCGTAAAATAGCTCAGTTAATATATCCACACCAACTTTTTTATTAGAAAAATATATGGCCAACAAATCATTTATCTAATTATCTGTAAACTTTGCCTGCGTAATTTTCTTTAGAAAGTTATAGAAAATTAGATTTATATCGAATATATCTTCCTTAATCGTAAGTTTATTTATTTTCATGTTTTTTAAGACTATTATTTGGTATCTTCTCAAGGGTTCTGATAATCTGTTTTGCTAAAGCCTTTATTACAGGAACAGCAACACTATTCCCGAACTGTTTATATGCCTGATTATCACTTACCGGTATTATGAAGTTTTCAGGAAATCCTTGTAATCTAGATGCTTCTTTTGGTGTTAATTTTCTAGGGTTTTTCCCCTTCTGTTTAATTAAAATTTCCGAACCATCTTTGTAATATCTAGCTGATATAGTGCTTGTATATTCTGATTTCTCATCAAATAATGAATAACCAAATCCATTCCCTTTTTCTCTGTGCTCTTTTTTTCTTCTCTGATGACCAGCCCAGAGTTTATCTGAAATTGTGTATTTATTATCAACCTTATTTTCCAAAATATCCCAGACTCTCGTTTTAATCATTGGCGGTTTTGGAAAGACAAAGTCTACACCATCTTTGAATCCAAGTATGTATATCCTAGCTCTATTTTGAGGGACTCCAAATTCTTTTGCATTTAATATATTATGAAAAACCTTGTATCCTAATTCCTCTAGAGTTCCTAAGATTACTTTAAGTGTATTCCCTTTATCATGGCTCGCTAAATTTCTAACATTTTCAAGAAAAACCACCGATGGTTTATGGTGTTTAATTATTCTAGAAACATTGAAAAATAAAGTTCCTCTGGTGTCTTCAAATCCTTTTTTGAGACCTGCCTGAGAAAACGGCTGACATGGAAATCCTGCGAGTAGCATATCAAAATTCGGTATTTCTTCAGGTTCTATTTTTGTTATATCTCCATAAGGTATTTCTTTGAAGTTCGCTTGATATGTTTTCTTCGCATATTCATCCCATTCTGAAGTAAATACGCACTCACCGCCGACACTTTCAAAGCCCATCCTTATACCACCTATACCAGCAAAAAGATCAATAAAGGTAAAATCTGCCTTTTTGCTATCTTTTTTTGTATTGATAGAAAATAAATCCATTACTGATACTTTCGTCTTTTTGGCTTTATCGATGGTATTACTCATATTTTTCTTAATTATTTTTATTCTACCAGAATTCCGTAAAAATAAGTATACTTTACGACCATTATAAGACAATTATACTTGTGAATTAATAAAATTTCATCGTAAGCTAAAAAAATCATCCTAATCTGGCGATCTAGTAATTCGCACATATGGTATACAAAATAGATACTTAAAATAGCAAGTATCTTCAATTATTAAGGTAATTACTTATTTAAGGCATCTATCCCCGGCAATGTCCCATTCGCCAAAAAGTCTAGCATCGCCCCGCCCGCTGTAGATACGAAACTGAATTTATCATTTAAACCGAGCTTTTCTATAGAGGCTATAGTGTCCCCTCCTCCGATTATTGACCTAGCTCCATTCTCTGTAGCCTTCGCCACCGCACGAGCGAGTTCCTCTGTGCTTTCTACAAATCCCTTTTCATAATTCCCGAGCGGTCCATTCCAAAGAATAAATTTAGCATTCATAGCCAGATCCGCTAAAACCTTAACTGTTTCTGGGCCGACATCATATATATAGTCTTCTTTCGCTATTTCGCCGAGCTTCTTAACCTTTTTCCCTTCTGGACTCTCTACAGTCACGTCTATCATAGGCACCACCTTTTCATTATTCATAATCTCCTCTATTTCCTTCGCCGTCTCTGGCTTAGTAGAGACGACTGAAAGACCGACTTCAACTCCCTTTGCCTTTAAAATATCATTCGCTAGAGCACCGCCAATAAATATTTTATCAGCTGAGCCTAAGAATTTCTTTATCAAAGGAACTTTAGTTTCGAATTTAGAACCACCGAGCACGAAAAGAAATGTGTGTTCTGGATTAAATGCAGTAGATAAATTCTTCACTTCCTCCTCCATTAAAGGTCCTGCGTATCCAGGAATGTATTTCGGAATGCCGATAATAGAAGCATGTGGCCTATGTGACACAGAAAAAGCATTGTTTATATAAATATCGCCGAGACGAGCCAAACGAGCAGCGAAAGCTGGATCATTTTTCTCCTCGCCCTCATCATGGCGCAGATTTTCCACGAGCAGACACTCGCCATTCTCCATATTCGGTATCATCACCTCCGCCTCAGTAATATTCTTTGCAAATTTAATCACTCTATCCATTCTGCTACGCATATATTCATATACCGGCAAAAATGTCTTCTCTCCGCTCTCTATATGGCTTAAAATAATCACTTTAGAACCCTTAGAGCAAAGAAGCTCCAAAGTCGGCATCAAATGTTCTATTCTAAAAGCATCCCTCACTTTTCCGTCTTCTATCGGCACATTTAATTCAGCGCGAATAAGCACGCGGACCCCTTCGAAAGCTGGTATTTCGTTTATTGTTCTCATTTAAATAGAATTTATTTCTTTTAACATACTATTAAAGCCTATTGGGTTAAGACTTTCACGCCCGACCAAAAGCCCATCTACCTGACCCATCATCACTATATCCTTTGCATTCCTCATATTTACAGAACCTCCGTAGAGAATCGGTATTGAAAACGCCATTTCCTGACCGAAAATATCTGTTAAAACTTTTTTAATAAAAAGTGTAGTCTCGTGAATATCAGAATTCTGCATAGGCTCCTTCGCCCCGACGGCCCAAATAGGTTCATAAGCTATAATAATATCCGAAGCATTCTTCTTCGTCACACCCTTAAGAGAATTTTTAATCTCATTCTGTAAAAATTCCAAATACACACCCTGATGATCATGCTCACCTTCTCCGACGCAGATAACCGGCCTAATTCCATTTTCTAAAAGCAAATTTACTTTTTCCGAAACCTGAGCATCTGTTTCACCGAGCGCCCTCCTCTCTGAATGACCGACTATGCAAAAAGAAACGCCGGAATTCTTAAGCATTTCTGCATTTACTTCGCCTGTATGTGCTCCGTCCTTAAAAATAGAAACGTTCTGAGAGCTTAATTTTACCTCGCCCTTTGCACATAAGCGTGAAATTAAAGGCAAATATATGCTAGGCGGCGCGAAAACCGTAGTGACTTTAGATAAGACGCTGGCGCATTTTTTTATAGAAATAGCGATTTTCTTTGCCTCCAAAGGAGATACTGGAGACATTTTCCAATTCCCGACCACAAACTTAGTTTTTTTAACAGCCATAAAAATATTATTTAATTTCTTCCCACGATATGGTGATGTACTGATCTGACGTTAGAGGAAAACTTGGAGGCGGTGCGTAAAGTAAATTCGCATCGTAAGTTATATTCCTATTCGTATACCCCGTGCCATCAGAATAGGCAAAACCGTATCTCTGGTTCGAAGCTATCATACCATAAAGTGAAATAGTGTTCCTCACTCCATACGGAGGACAGAAATAATCATCATAATACGGTCTACCCACACGCCCGTTCTGTGCTACTAAGGCACCGTCTATCTCTAAATTATCACTACTAACTAAGCCTACATTAACATCTGCCTGTGCTATGAGCGCTATAACTTCTGTGCCATCCTTATGAGTATAAAGTAAATTATTATCTATGATAATACTCTTCCTGTTAATAGTATCGTCTGGTAATTTTCCAGCGGCTATAGTGATACGCGCACCGTTACTTACTACTCCATCTACAAAAACGTGATCATCAAAGTACATTATTCCGTTTACGGGAAATGGATAGTTACCGACCAAAGTCTGACTCTGAATACTCCAGGAATTACTGAGACAATAATAATCTGCAGGGACATAATACTGATCCACTGTATATAAATCAAAAGTATTATTTGTATTCAAAACCACATGAACTCCTTTAGCTGTCGCTGATGAACCTGGATAGTAAAACCCCGCACTTTGTGCCAAAGCTTTTAACTGAGCCATGTTAGCTGTTAAACCTGAAAAATCATAAGCCGGTACAGGAAACTGTCTTCCTGCCATAAAAACATCTGTTCTAGTCTGTAGTGTGCTTGGTGGAGCTTCCGCGGGGCGAAATGTATCATCTACACCCGTGTCAGGAGGAGCATTCACATGTGTATGAACACCGAATTCTAAACCATCTGAATGATCAGGGTCAGCATAACTAGCCACAGTACTCGAAATAATATTATGTGCTATTCCGTCAAATCTTACTCCGTTATTTATTTGTACAGGTCCATAGACTTCTGTTCCTTGTCCAAAACGCATCGGCACATTTCCTACCACAGAGTATTTAGCCATGGAAGGCTTAGCTAAAAGAGTCTTTATTTTTCTAGTGATGTTTGGATTCGAATAAACCTTTCCTGTGGATACTACAGATACTATAGTAGATCCAGTGGCTGGGCGAGAGATGTCCAAAGAAAATTCACCGAGCGCATTTCCATCCTTATCTTCAAAAATGTGAACGTATGGACCTGGAGTCGTGGTTCCATCGGTAAAATCAGTAGCATTATGCGCTAGGTGCCATCGATAATAATCTATCCCAGACTCAGCCACTTGGAAGGCTCTTTCCCTATCAAACAAAGCTCTAGATGAAGAGAGAAGCCCAGCGAACCAGCCGACGAGTCCAGTGATAATAATAACTGCGATCGTTCCGAAGATAAGCGAAGTAACTATAGCGACACCCTTTTTGTATTTAAGTTTAATTAACATTCTATAAATTATCTTTTACATTTCTGAGAGTCACCTGCGTCGTAATGGTCTGGGAAGTCGGATATTTACTAACATCACCGTCTATAGTAATGGTTACCTTAATTAACCTTACGAGTACTGGAGAAACGGGCTGGATTAATGAGGAAGAAGTGCCATTATAATTAGTGTCATAGTATTCAAACACCGGATTAGAGTCTGAATTTCTTACACCATGAATTAATTCGCTAAACTGTTCATCTGAAGCTAGATAAGTAATCGGGGTACCAGTCGGTGCTATTATACCCTTTTTTAGAGTAGTATCATCGAGAAAATATCGTACTTGCTCTTTTTTTCCATCATAGTTAATATCACTATAAAATTCTAGTGAGGATGTGCCCGTCTCGACTAAAGGGTAAGCACCCAGTCCAGAAGGAGACATCGAGCGTATTTCATTCGACATCGGTTTTATAATCTTTTTTGCTTCTTCTAGAGAGGTGAAGCTATTTTGCATTACACTATTTAATGAAAAAATATCTGCGCCCATAGAAAATACACCCACCATAATAACTGCAAATATGGCCACAGCGACGACTAATTCAGTTATAGAAAAAGCTCTGTTTTTCATATTAAATACTATTAAGTATTACTATTTGTTCTTTCCAATTTGCTGAAACACCCACAGACTGAGAAAATGTGGTGTATCCTGGTTTTGTAATAGTAAGAGTGTAAGTGCCACTCACAAGGTTTGGGAAAGATACCTGACCCGCTGGGGTGCAGGAAGTGTTAAATGTCACGTAGACATCACTTACTATCGGTGTATTAGTAGCAGAATCTGTATTTAGATAAGTTTTATATCTAAAATACCTTTTGCCATTATTTGAACTATTTATAGTCTTATTAGTCAATGTATAAAATGAAGTAG
Source organism: Candidatus Tayloriibacteriota bacterium (assembly GCA_026395105.1). Taxonomy (GTDB): domain Bacteria; phylum Patescibacteriota; class Minisyncoccia; order Phycocordibacterales; family PALSA-1337; genus JAPLZH01. The sequence goes on along the minus strand of JAPLZH010000076.1, from coordinate 12,289 downwards.
TGGTACCGTCCGGACCAGTAAAAACCCACGGTGTGCTAGTGCTGTCGCTCGTAGCTATCTGGAATAAGACGCTACTCGTGCCAGACGCAGGTGGATTAGTAACAGGATTCCAGAAAATTTCGTGAAAATTACTAGATACACCAGCATCGAAAGTAGATGATATAAGGCTTCCGTTCAGAGCATATAAACCTAATGTCTTTCTTAGCTGTATTTGGCCTGGTACGGTCGTTACATCGACATTTCCATTTGAGCTAGAATACTTTGTAATATCAGAAAAGATTTCTTGCCCAGCACCCCCGACCCATGAAGACTGAGCTGAATACCCCCTACCCGTAATCTTTTCGCTAGAATATGTTAACCTCTTCAATGTCACATCGGCATCAGTAACGGGTAAACCAGCACTATCTTTAACAGTAACTAAAAGTCTTCTAGGAGAAACTGTATCCACGACCATTGAGATATTCTGGATTGAACCCGGATTTATTTGCACAGGTGAGAAAGGTGTAACTCCTACGATGTCTAGAGTGGTACCTGTTAAAGTTAAAGCGAAAGTATCCCACTCTACATTAGGGATCGTAATACTGCCATCATCATCTGTTACAAAGTTTTGATTATATTTAATAACACTTGGACTAATACCAATAAGCTTTACCCCCCTTAGATTAAAATTAACTCCCGCTTCTGGTACACAGTCACTCCTAGTAGATGTAATATTTAAAGTGCTCACCTTATCTATAGAAAGACTCATCTGCGTAACCTGTTGTTTAACCACAGTAGCGTGTGGTTTTACGGGGTTAGTATTCCCAATCACTCCAGGTTTATAAGTTTTATCTGTAGAATAACCATCATTCGTAGCCGTAATTTCATATACAGCATTTCCGGGAGGTGCATCGATGATTTCTAACATTCCGTCATTATCAGTAGTATCATCTATTAAAATCTTTGGGGTTTTTGTATTATTTTCCACATGAACATTTGCACCCTGAAGAGGATTTCCACTAGCATCAAAAACTTTTACAAAAAGGGTACCGTTATTTGAGGCCGACTCTAGACTTTTAGGAGCTACTTTAGTCGTCATTTCTAAAGGAGTAAAATCTTTACAGGTAGGACAGGCTATAGATACCTCCACGACCTTACTATCAGCGGGAGATAGGTCCTTCGGCGTTCCACCAGCTAAACTGTCATAAGGATCATCATAGTTTCTTATGGTAGTAGTTAAAACGAAATTTGTCCCTCCCCTAGTTAATGTCTGAATATGGGGCACTAATCCATTCGGAATACCTCCAGGAATACCTACCTCTGAATAAGACATATTTCGTATTATTTCAAATTCTTCATTTGCTAAATCTATAGCAGCTGTCTTAGCACGAAGGAGAGTCGCACCCATAAGTAGCCGAGAATAACCTGAATAAACAGATACAGCGATTAAGGCAAAGATAAACGCACCGACGACAACCTCGACTAGTGATAAACCACGTTTTTTATTGTCGAAAGTATATTTTTTCAATCTTTTCTATAATTTATCCGCTAGAGAATACATCGGCATAATCATTGATATTGCAAAGAATCCTACAGCTATACCGATAATGACCATGAGCACCGGCTCTATAATAGAAGACATGTCTTTCGTCTTCTGTTCCACCTCATCTTCATAAAACTGCGCTACATTTCGAAGCATCTCTCCCATTTTTCCAGTTTCTTCTCCCACGCTCATCATCTCTCCCACGAATACTGGATATAACTTTTCATTTCTCAAAAAAATGGAGGACATGGGCGAACCTTTTTGAACTTCATCAGTAGCACTTTTTACTATATCTTTATAAAAAGAATTCTGAATGACCTCTTCTGTAATTCTTAAAGATTCCACAACATCTACACCCGCAGATAATAAAGAAGCCAGTGTTCTAGCTGTTCTGGCAGCATTCACTTCTTTGACCATATCACTAATGAGTGGCATGTGAATAATCGTATAATCGAAAGTTCTTTTGCCATTTTTCGTCCTAGCAAATGAATAAAAACCAGCTAATAAGGCCATTATTCCACCAAAAACTATAATATAATGAAACCTGATCAAATCACTCATACCGATAATAACCTTCGTGGATGCAGGAAGATCTATATTCATATCTTTAAAGGTCGAAGTGATGGTCGGTACGATATACATGAGCATTATGAGAGCGATGACGACCATGAGGACTAAAATAACGCACGGATAGACCATCGCGCCCTTAATTTTTCTTTGCAATGTATAAGATCTATCCAGCTGTAAGGCTACAGTTTTAAGTGATTCAGCTAAGCTTCCGCTTTCCTCGCCCGCTTTGACCATCGAAACGAAAAGTGAAGAAAAGATATTAGGATATGCATTTAGAGCATCTGAAAAAGTCTTTCCTTTGCTTATATCGTCATTCACTGCATTTAACACCGTGGTCATTCTCTTATTTTTCGACTGGCGAATTATCACATTTAGTGCACGTGAAAGCGCGAGTCCGGCTTCTAGCATCGAACCTAGGTTACGAGCAAAAATTATTTTTTCATGTGCTTTTATTCCAGTTAAAAAACCTGGGAGCGGAATATTTATATTCTTAAATTTATGTTCTGAAGAATCAACGATAGAAATTATTTCAGACCCGTTAGCCCTAAACTCCTTATAAAGGGCAAATTTATCAGGGACTTCGCGCTCACCCTCTTCGACATTACCGCTCTTTGTTTTTATTTTATATTTAAATTTTGCCATGAATTTTTTATCAAAACTATTCTGTAACCACACGCAGAACTTCTTCTATCGTCGTAATTCCTGTGACCGCTTTAAATACACCATCTTCTAGCATTGTTAACATTCCCTCTTTTTTTGCCTGTGTTTCTATCTCTGCTGAAGTAGAACCTTTCATTATAAGTTCCTTAATAGTGCTCGTAACTTTTAATACTTCGTGAATTCCGATACGGCTACTATAACCATCATCACCTTCTTTAGTCGGCGCTGGGCGATAAAAAGGAATTTTATCCCAAGTAGCCTGCGGATCGACTATTTTTTCTTTTTTTAGAAATTCTAAAACTTTATCTAAATCGACTATTTTTCCGAGATTTTCTAGCTCTGCTTCTGTAAGAATATGTTTTTCTTTATGTTCACTTAATCTTCGAATGAGTCTCTGTGCAATGATTATATCGAGCGTGGAAACCATGAGAAACGGCTCTATCTTCATATCCATAAGACGTGGAATAGCTCCGGCCGCACTGTTAGTGTGCAAAGTAGAAAGCACCAGGTGACCGGTAAGTGAAGCATTCACAGCGAGCGAAGCTGTTTCATTATCTCGTATCTCTCCCACCATTATGATATCCGGATCCTGACGAACGAGAGTGCGAAGACCGATAGAAAAAGAAAAACCGATTTCAGGTTTAACCTGAGTCTGATTAATACGAGGAATCATATATTCCACGGGATCCTCGATAGTAGAGATGTTCACATCAGGCTGATTTAAAATTTCCAAAATAGTGTAAAGAGTGGTCGTTTTTCCAGAACCTGTGGGGCCTGTCGTTAATATCATTCCTGTCGTTCTCTTTGTGGCATCATGAATTCTCTCTAGTCCTATGCCGTGAAAACCGAGGTTTTCTAGGGAGAATCCGTGCGCACCATCACGAAGCACACGCATAACAGTTTTTTCACCGTAATATGTAGGGAGGACAGAAACACGGAATGAAACTTTTTCACTCGTAAGGTCTACTTTAAAACGTCCGTCCTGCGGTAATCTTTTTTCATCTAGTTTTAGATTAGAAAGCACCTTAATACGTGCGGTTATACTAGGCTCCGCTTCTTTAGGCAGTATCATGGCATCATGAAGCATTCCATCTATTCTGTATCTAACCACTAATTCTTTTTCTTGTGGCTCTATATGAATATCTGAAGCGTCCTGAAGGATGGCATGTTTTAAAAGTGTATCTACCACTCTAATAACCGGTAAATCTTCAGCGATTTTCTTTAAATCACTACCAGAAAGATCTTTCCCTTCGGACTCGACGATAGTTTTAAGCGTTTCAGTCTCCTTCTGAATAATGTCTCCGAATTCAGCCTTTAAGCTCTTTTGATACTGAAGCAAAATTTGCTTAATAGAATCCCCGTCAGTTAACCTCGCTAAGATTTTCAGGTCAACTTTCTTTTTTATAAAGTTTATAGCAGATAGATCCTCAGTGTCTAACATCGCCACTTCCAAAGTATCTGTGGTTTTTTTATAAGCGATTATATTATGAGTTCTAGCGATGGGTTCCGGAATAAGAGAGAGAACTCCAAAATCTATTTTCTGATTTTTTAAATCTATAAAAGGAATGCCGAGCACATATGCCTGTGCTTTTCTTAAATTATCTTCTGTTATTTTTCCCTGGCGGAGCAGAACGCTTTCGATCGGGACTTTTTTCTTTATCGCTTCTTCATTAGCTACTTCAAGCTCATCCTTGGAAACTAGTCCCGAGTCGTCTAAGAACTCTTTTAGATGAGCGCCTTCTACAAACATATTTTATTAAGGCTCCCTTATAGAACCGTTAGGTCGACATGAATTACCGAATGCGGAAGTTCCTGTCGGACACACACAATAATCGGATAATGTTGGATCAGTTTGTCCTGGGTTATTAACCTTAGGCAAAGTACAGCCGGGAGTAGGATCAGTAGGAGGGGGATTACTTAATTTACAACATAGTGAAGTGGGGTCGTACGAATAATTAGCCCCATGATTATTACAGTTTTGAGTACCAGTCACAGGAGGAAACATACACGTACCTAGAGATGATACAGTTACGGAAAAATTATCAGATGAATTAACTATAGTGCCCACTGTCGTTCGACATGAATAGTTAAAATTAGTGAATCCAGTAGTGACGCTTATATTCGATCCACTTCCCGAACCATACATAGCATTACTACTTATTAAACCATCAAATATAATGGAGACAGCACCGTCTGGAGCAGTTCGTTTTAATGAACAAATGACGGTGGTCGAGGCTACATCCGTCGTAGCCTTCCAAGTATAATCCACATTACCGGTGGTTCCCACTATATTAACGCTCTTTGACAGTAAACCGACTCCTGTTTTTCTTCCTTCTATATTTACAGTTAATCCACCGCCCACAGAACCAGAAATTATTCCCTTACTAGTATCTATCCAGCCGACTACATCACTTCCCCAGGCCCATCCTACGAATTTTAAATCTGGGGAACCTACTATCGGCACAGCCACTGTTCCGAAGTATCCAGTAAGACTAGGGTTAGTAGAACTAGCCCATATACCAGAAAATTTAATCCATCCATCCCATCCATCTGTTCTAGATTGAGGAGCACCACACACGCCGTCTAGTGATCCCGCACATGCTCTGGCCCATCCTTTTATATCATAAACTCCTGTTTGCGTAGTGGATGCGATGAGTTTTACACCGTAAGTATCTGCGTCTACTCCCGCTTGTCCAGAAAAAGCAGGGTTAAACCTTATCCATCCTATATTATCTGACCATGCCCATCCCTCTAGGGTTCCATCATTATTTTTCTTAACGCCGTACTGAACTCCGGAGCCTACATTTGAATTACTTAAGCTTATCCATCCTATAGTCTCAGTATAAAACCATCCGACTAAATTAGTAGCAGGACTCTGCGCATCTGCATATTTTGTATATTTAGAAGCCAGGCTAACTCCAGCTAACATTATTATTAAAATTAAAAAAGAGAAAATTAGTTTTTTCATTCATACATTATAGTATAAATCACCCCATAAACACACTTTTTTTGTGGATAATAAGCTATAAAAAGTTATTCTCTGTTTCATTTGACATTAAAATCATCTTTCGGTATGATGATTAATGTAGAAGTTCGCCAAAAGCGGACTTATTTTTATAAAAGCCCTCGCGGGCGTTAACAAAATTAAATATGTTTGATCTAAAAGTAATAAATTCAGTTCTAGAACAGCTCGAAAGTGAGCGTGGTATTCCAAAAGAAAAAGTGTTAGAAGCCATAACACTTTCTTTAGCCGCTGCATATAAAAAAGAATATGGGAAAAAGGGACAGATCGTTCGTGCTCTTTTTGATCAGGATTCTGGAAAAGTAGAATTCTATCAGGTAAAAATCGTCGTTGATCGTTCGAAAGTTATAATGGAAGACGAAGTAGATGATCAGAATATCGAAGAGATGAATGAGGAAGATATTCGCGTTCGTTTTAATCCTGAACATCATATTCTCTTAGAAGACGCTGTAAAAATGAAAAAGGATACGAAAGTAGATGATGAAGTAATTTTTCCTCTAGAAACTAAAGAAAATTACGGAAGAATCGCTGCACAGACTGCGAAACAGGTTATTATTCAGAAAATTCGTGAGGCTGAAAAAACTTCAGTAATGCTAGAATACGGCCAAAAAGAAGGGGAAATCGTCTCTGGAACTATTCAGAGAGTAGAGCGTGGAACGATATTCGTAGATATGGGACGCGCTATCGGAATTATCTCTTATGAAGAGCAAATTCCTGGCGAAAGATTCAAACAGGGCGAACGTGTTCGTTCATACCTATATGCTGTCGAAGAATCTCCGAAAGGAATAGTTTTAAAACTTTCTAGATCTCATCCGAAATTCCTTTGCAAACTTTTCGAAATAGAAGCACCAGAAATCGCACAGGGAGTAGTAGAAATTAAAGCTGTCGCTCGTGAAGCTGGTTCTCGTTCGAAAATCGCTGTTAAGTCAAATGATGCTCATATAGATCCTATCGGCTCGATGGTCGGACAGAGAGGAGTTCGTGTAAGTACGGTCACGAGTGAGCTCGGTGGAGAAAAAATAGATATCATAGAATGGAATGATGATGCTGCTAAATTCATAGAAGAATCTCTATCACCTGCTAAAATCGAGAGTATAAAAATAAATGCTCCTGAAAATAGAGCAGAGGTTATGGTAAATGCGGATCAGCAGTCATTAGCCATCGGTAAAGGTGGACAAAATGTCCGTTTAGCGGCGAAATTAACTGGCTGGAAAATAGATATTCGCTCAGAGGGGGCAAATAAGCCAGAGGCAAAAGAAGAAAAGGAGGTAGAGAAAGTCGAAGAAAAGACAGAAGTGGAAGAAAAATCAGAATAGTGCTAGCATAAAAATCGAATTATTAGTCATTATTAACAGTTTATTAAGTAGAAATACAGAAAAACATGAACTCATACATTATTTTCGCCTTGATAAGTGCCGTTATAGCCATAGTTTACGGCCTTTTCCTTGTCAAATCGATTCTAAGTAAGCCTGCAGGAAATCCAAAGATGCAGGAAATAGCAGAAGCTATTCAGCAGGGTGCTAAAGCTTATTTAAATAGGCAGTATAAGACTATTGGAGTAATAGCAGTAATACTTTTCTTTGTATTATGGGCTACTCTTCATTTTACAATAGCCGCAGGATTCCTAGTCGGCGCCGTACTTTCAGCATTAGCTGGATTTATCGGTATGAACGTTTCTGTTCGTGCTAACGTTCGCACAGCAGAAGCAGCTAGAAGCGGAATGGATACTGCTCTATCGCTCGCATTTAAAGGTGGTGCGGTTACTGGCCTTTTCGTAGTAGGACTCGCCCTTTTAGGAGTTACAGGCTTCTACGCCATCACTCATGATGTAGGGTCACTCATAGGTTTAGCCTTCGGATCGAGCTTAATCTCAGTATTCGCGCGCCTTGGCGGTGGAATTTTTACAAAAGCCGCTGACGTAGGAACAGATCTAGTAGGCAAAGTGGAAGCAGGAATTCCAGAAGATGACCCTAGAAATCCAGGAGTTATAGCTGATAACGTCGGTGATAACGTAGGAGACTGCGCAGGAATGGCCGCAGACCTATTCGAAACTTATGCCGTTACGACTATCGCTGCGATGATGCTCGGCATCGTCACATTCGGTGCTGAATTCACAAATGCTATATTCTACCCTCTAGTTTTAGGTGGAGTAGCTATTATTTGCTCTATTATAGGTACTTGGTTCGTTAAAATGGGCGCATCGAAGAATATAATGGGTGCTATGTATAAAGGATTAATAGTAGCTGGTGTTCTATCAGCTATAGTATTCTTTTTCGTTACCAGAACTCTTATGGCAAATAACGGTAAATACGCTACATTAGACCTATTCGGATGTGCGGTTGTCGGTTTACTCGTTACGGCAGCATTAGTGTTTATTACAGAATACTTCACTTCTACGAAATATAAGCCAGTTCAGTCTATCGCACAGGCTTCTAAGTCAGGACATGGTACAAACGTCATTCAGGGTCTAGCTATCTCAATGAAGTCCACTGCATGGCCTTTAATCACTATAGTTACCGGTATATTCATTACCTATCATCTAGCAGGTCTTTACGGAATAGCAGTAGCAGCTATGTCCATGCTTTCAATGGCTGGAATTATAGTCGCTATCGACGCATACGGCCCTATTACTGATAATGCTGGGGGAATAGCAGAGATGGCAAATCTTCCTCAGTCAGTTAGAGATATTACAGATCCTCTAGATGCAGTCGGAAATACTACAAAGGCAGTTACAAAGGGTTATGCTATCGGTTCAGCCGGTTTGGCCGCTCTCGTACTCTTTGCCTCATATACTGAAGCGACGAAAGGTCTTTCATTTGAACTAGGTGATCCGAATGTAATCATCGGTTTATTTATCGGAGGTCTTTTACCTTATTACTTCGGCGCTCTATCAATGGAGGCTGTAGGAAAAGCAGCTGGTCAGGTAGTCGATGAAGTTAGAAGACAGTTCAGAGAAATAAAAGGTATTATGCAGGGTACTGCAAAGCCTGACTATGCTCGCTGTGTAGACATAGTTACGTCCGCCGCTATTAAGGAAATGATAATTCCTGCCCTTATTCCAGTTCTAGCCCCTATTCTAGTAGGTTTCATACTCGGTCCAGTAGCACTAGGAGGATTACTAGTCGGAAGCATTGTTACCGGTCTATTCGTAGCTATCTCAATGACATCAGGTGGAGGAGCATGGGATAATGCAAAGAAATTCATAGAACAGGGAAATCATGGAGGCAAAGGTTCTGATGCTCATAAAGCAGCAGTTACAGGAGATACAGTCGGTGATCCATATAAAGACACAGCTGGTCCTGCTATAAATCCTATGATTAAGATTCTAAACATCGTCGCACTTCTTATAGTCGGATTCCTTATAAAATAGTTTGCAAAGTTACTGACGAAAAGTAAAGAACTGCGGTAAAAAAGAGTAGAGAAAATACAGCGGGCGTTTCCTTCGGAAACGCCCGCTGTATGCTATAATACACCCGTATGAAAATCCCAAAGATTAAAATATTCATCGGAATCTTCGCTATATTAGCGCTTTTCGTCTCTTTTAACATAATCAAAGCTGAACAAAAAAGCGTAGAAGGACTATCTCCGGCATCTGCTACATCGAGCATTGGTACGAAAATTAAAAAAAACTTCAGGCATTTTAAGAGTGTAAAAAATCAAAATGCAAATATTAGGAATAAAAACCTCGAAGATAAAATTCAAAAGACTGTCGACACTAGGGATCCAGTAACTATAATAAAAGATACTTTATCACGGGCTGTAGTGATTTTAGATAAAACTTATGATAAAGTTGAAAATAAGACTAAGATTATCGAAAGTAACGGCGATGATGTTAGCGAATTAAAAGTTTTACTACTAACCGCGAAACAGTCCCTCGATAAATTTAAAAATGATTTTGAGACTGAGAAAGACACATTCGGAATGTCTAGCTCCACCGCAAATGTACTAATTAGCAAAGCTGATATGAAAAAATCATTTGAATTACTTAATACAGACGCTAAGGATACGAAAGAAAAAATACTAAATATTAATAAAAAGTTAGGTGATAAAATAAAGCAGATTTAGTTATAAAAAATATGGAAAAAGATAACGAAATTAAAAATGAAAATGAGGTAGAAAAATCATCGATCGGAGCATCGCTCGGAATTTTAATTATCGTCGTTATTCTGGTCGTCGGGGCATTCTACGCTTTTAACAAAAAAGTTGATAATACTTTAGAAAATAATTCCTCCTCCAATCCCCATTCCACTTCCACAAAAAAAGTTAATGTATTAATTTCCACATCAAGCCCTGAGCAGGACATTGATAATCTAGACCTAAACGGCCTAGATGAGCAGATTAAAAAACTCTAAACCCGTTTTTGTGAAATCTTTGAGAAATTTCTTGCTTTTTTTCTTAATAAAAGCTAGACTTTGTGAATTATTTATTTCACTATGACAAAAACAATACACAAAATCACGTGGAAATCATTAGAGATTAAGAAGCTAGCTGGCTCTGAGGCAGAAATCCTTTGCACTATAGAAAGCTCAGTTTTAAACTCTTTTAGAGGCAAAGCCTTAAAGGAAATTCAGGAAAATATGGAAATTCCTGGCTTTAGAAAAGGAAAAGTGCCGGAAAAAGTCATTATCCAGAAAATCGGTGAATTAGCCATACTACAAGAAGCAGCCGAAATGATTATCGGCGAAGCATACCTGGCCATCATAGAAGATAAAAAAATAGACCCTATCGGCAGACCAGAGGTGAATATTTTAAAACTCGCTCCGGGGAATGATTTAGAATTTTCTATTAAAACAGCCCTCGTTCCAGAAATAACTTTGCCTGACTATAAAAAGATAGCCGGCATAGAGATGAAAAAAGAATTAGTCGTAGAAGACCTTACAGAAAAAGAATTAGATGCAGCTTTTAAAGAAATTCAGGGCTTTTATACACCAAAAACAGCGGATGGAAAGCCGGGAGTCGCTCCCCTACTCACAGAAGAGTTCGTAAAATCCCTCGGCCAGTTCGAAAGCTTAGAAGATTTTAAAAAGAAAATCGGAGACAATATAAAGAAAGATAAAAAAGAAAAGGCTGAAGAGAAGCGCAGAATCGCTATCCTCGAAAAAATCCTAGAAGGTACAAAGACAGAAATTCCGAAAATTTTAGTCGAAAGTGAACTAGATAAAATGTTTTCTCAGTTCGAGGCAGATGTAAAAGCGGCAGGTCTCACCATGAAGGAATATTTCGAAAAGGTTAAAAAGACTGAAGCAGATATTCGAAAAGAATGGGAAGACGGTGCGAAGAAAAAGGCGACAATGCAGTTAATTCTAAATGAGATGGCAAAGCTCGAAAAAATCATCGCAGATGAAACAGAAGTTCATGAATTCGCACATCAGGTTCTAGCGGAATACAAAGATGCAGATCATAGAGCGGCGCACGTTTACGCAGAAACAATGCTCACAAATAAAAAGGTTTTGATGTTTCTAGAGGAGCAGAAATAGAGGTTCAGAAAAAGAGAAAGGTAAAGAATCGGAAAGCCAAAACAAAAAGGTCAAAATTTATAAAAGTAGAAGCGCCGCAGACACAATGCCTGCGGTTTCTGCTTTTAATACTAAGTCACCTAATGTATATACAGGAACATTATTTTTCTTAAATAAATCTATTTCCTCATTTGTCCATCCGCCTTCTGGGCCGATAAATACGCAAAGTTCTTCGGTTCCGTTCGCTCCGCCCAAAATCTTTCCCTTATCAAATTTCTCTCCAAATAAATGAAAGGCTACCGCACTACTGCCTCTGACTTCACTTAAAATCTTTTCTAAAGAAGAAACAGGTTTGATTAAAGGCAAAACGACTCTTCCAGACTGCTCGCTCGCTTCCGTCACTATTTTTACAGCCCTTTCCATATTCAAATCTTTTTTCTCAGTTCGTGCAGAAATGACCGGCTGAAACGCCGAAACCCCGAGCTCAGTCCCCTTTTCCAAAACCCATTCATAATTATCTTTCTTTATGAGGGATGCACAGAGACATATTTTCACTTTTTCATCCGCCACCGCTACACCAGAAACCTTTTCTACAGTCACGCTTATGAAACCTCCGTCGAAAGAATTTATTTTGCAAAAATATTCCAGCCCAGAATTATCGAAAAATATTACCGTTTCACCGGCCCTTAACCGTAAAACATCTTTTATTTGATGGTATATAGCTTCATCGCGGACAGAGACATTTGCCCCTATCCCAGCACCAACACCCACATGCGAACCAGCGCGGCCTTGTTCGCCTTCAAAAACCCCTTTCACTAAGAATCTATGAATTTTCATCCTTACATTCTAATACTATTTTGCAAAATCTGCATTTTTCGTACCCTAAGGTGCGAAAATGTATGCAAAAAGTGCACCCTAGGGCACTACTGTCCGCTTAATTCCAAAACGATAACTGTGGAGAATCTGGAGGCTTGAGTTTTTTGATAGTCTTTATGGTTAATGATAAAAGGTCGATAATCTGCCTTCTAATCATTAAAGCCTCTCGTACCATCCTCGTGA
>JAPLZH010000051.1 GCA_026395105.1 Candidatus Tayloriibacteriota bacterium | reverse complement strand
TTGCAGATCCTGCGCTATACATTTTCTCAATACAAAACCTCTCTCCAAAAGACAAATGATGATATTTCATATGACAATTAAATTAATTATTTTGTTAATACATTAATTCTACTGTCCTACTTCAAAGGTAGCTAGTTCTTTTATTTCTGATTAGCCCAGTCTACTAATTTTTTATCAGCCAGCTTTCTAAGCCAAGCAGTGTCTAGCCACACCCTTATGGCATACATTTTCCAAGAAAAGAATGAGTCTTTTTCAGATTCATAAAGTAAGACGCCATCGCGAACGACGACATACATAAGCGTAGGAGATGCCGCTCTTAAATCTACAACCTCCACATCATCTCTATTAAAAGCCTTATCTAAATCAGTGGCGAGGGCAAAGCGGTCAAAATCATTTTTACTTAAAACGGCTATATCTACATCACTTTTTCCATGTGTTTTCCCAGTCGCCTGAGAACCGAAAAGTACTATGGCGCTTAGTCCATATTTTTCTGCAATTTCTGCTATTTTTGGCTTTATCGCTTCTAAATCCATGTAAAGATTATAACACAAAAAGCTCTTTTTCGGCAATCTTTCTAACTTCCCCAGTTTTTCTGTCTTTAGTCTCTACTATTCCCTCAGCCATAGTTTTTTCACTAATGACGACGCGGAGTGGTATACCGATGAGATCTGAATCAGCGAATTTTTCTCCAGGGCGAACATCACGGTCATCATAAAGTACTTCTATGCCTTTTTCAGTTAAAGTTTTATATAGTTTTTCTCCAGCTACTCCGACCTTCCCTTCTTTTCCTTCTTTGTCCAAAAGTGCGATTAAGTGAATCTGAAATGGAGAGATGTTTTTCGGCCAAACTAGTCCGTTTTCATCTGACATAACCTCTGCGATAGTGCCCATGAGTCTCTGTAAACCGATTCCATAACTTCCCATGATGACAGGCAGTGCTTTGCCTTCAGAGTCTATATATTTCAAATCAAAAGCATCTGAGTAGCGAGTACCGAGTGAGAAAATATTTCCCACCTCCACCGCTTTCTTTTGCACTAAATCTTCTTTTTTAATACCAAGTTCCTTTAAAACTTCCGGATTATTTACCTCTTCATTCACAGCGATTTTCTTCTTTTCATCCACATAAATATTATCTTCTCCGGCATCAGTCACTGTCTGAAATTCATGAGAATACTTAGAAAATGAGCCACCGGAGGCAAAAGTGATATATGTTCGGTCACCGAGGCCGACTCTTTCAAAGATATTTACATAAGCCTGCTTTGCCTTTTCATAAAAAGCTTCGTGCGAGGCTACATCCTTTGTAAAAGAATAAAGATCCTTCATTAGAAATTCGCGAGTTCGCATCACTCCGCTTTTAGCGCGAGCTTCATTTCTGAATTTCGTTTGTAACTGATAGATATATACCGGCAAATCTCTGAATGAACGAATGTATTCTTTCATTAAATTCGTCAATGGCTCTTCATGCGTGAAGCCGAGGCCTATGTCCGTGCCATTTTTAAGCGCTGTCTTGAACCAGTTATCGACAATTTCATCATTCCATCTTCCACTCACCTCCCATGGCTTCTTATCCTGAAGTGCCGTCATCTGAAGTTCTTTTCCGCCGATAGAGTCCATCTCTTCACGAATTATGGTAGCGATTTTATTCATCACACGGAGGCCGAGAGGCATAAGCGCGTAAACTCCAGCCATTTCTTTATGAATATATCCTGCGCGAATTAAAAGCTGTGCATTCTTTGCCACTTCATCTTTTGGCGCATCTTTACGGGTCTTTGTGAATAGTTGTGATTGTTTCATATTCAAATATTACAACACTTAGAATAATTTTAGAATGTCTTTATAAGTCACGACAGCCATTAGGAGGAGGAGTAAGACGAAGAAAACTGTGTTTAGAGTATTCGCCACTTTAAAAGGAATTTTCTTTCTGGAAATGCCTTCTATTAGTACAAAGAGTAGTCTGCCTCCGTCTAGTGCTGGAATCGGGAAGAAGTTAATGACGCCGAGGTTAATGGAAATTATGGCTGTAAACATGAGCAGATTAGAGAAACCAGCGCGCGCGGCATCACCCACATATCCCGCTATTCCGACGGGTCCTGAAACTGCAGAATAATTTGCCTTTCCGACTATAGCCTGACCGATAAATTCGACTAATCCGAGAGCCACTAGTTTAATATAGTGCACAGTGGACATACCACCCTCATAAATAGCTAAGTGCAAAGGTAATGAAAGCCTGCCGTAATCCGCCATTAAAATTCCGACCGCATACTTTCCACTATCATTTTCTATAATTCCCTTTTTCGGTGTGACGAGAGTCGTCGTAGACTGTCCGGCACGAACGACTGTAAATAAGAGAGGCTGACCCTTTACGGTCATTGCCATTATTTTTTTCGAATTTAAAGGACCGTCACTTAATGCTTTTGTGGAAGTGCTTTCTGTAGCAAATCTGACGTCTTTTATAATATCATCTAATTTAAGCCCAGCGTCCGCAGCCGGTGTTCCTGCTACGACAGAAGCTAGTATAACTCCTGTATCTGTAAACTTATCACTATACTTCGCATAATCCTCAGATGATGCATTAACACCAGAAAAGAAAGATATGGAAATTAAAAGCCAGGCGAAGAGAAAGTTAAAAAGGACTCCACCGACGAGTACAGCTGCCTGAATCCATCTATTTTTATTTATTAAGCTTCGAGAACTATCCGCACCCTTCTCTGCCTCATCATCCGGAGTTTCTCCGAAAATCTTTACGAATCCGCCGAAAGGAATCCAGTTTAAAGTGTACTCCGTCTCACCGAATTTTTTACCGACTATTTTAGGCGGGAAACCGAGGCCGAATTCATCCACTCTAATGCCTGACTTTTTAGCTATAATGAAATGCCCAAATTCATGGACCAGTATTAGTACGGCTAAAACTATAATGAAAATAATGGCTGTAATCATGAAAGACTAATTTGTGATTTCCTTTTCTTTCTTTTCAAAGGCTTCTTCGAGCTTTTTATTAATCTCATCTACTAGCTTTTGAAGATCATTTTTAAATCTATTTATATCATCCTTTCCGTATCCGCCGGCCTTTTCCTTTGCCTGTAAATCTTTCATTACTTCATCACGGTGTTTTCTTACATTAATTTTTCCCTCCTCTAGTCTGGCCTTTGCCATCTTTACGATCTCAGTTCTGCGCTCTCCTGTTAATTCTGGGAAAATTACACGCACTCCTTTATCGTCAACGGTGACTGAGACGCCGAGATTCGCTGAGACTATAGCCTTCTCTATTCCCTTAGTCTGTGAATGATCCCAAGGTGAAATGCGAATACATCTAGCATCCTCTGTCGAAATATTTGCCACTTCCTGCAAAGATAGAAATGCTCCGTAGGATTCCACCTTTACGCCATCTAGAATAGTCGGTGTAGCACGGTTAGTGCGAAGGTTGCCGAATTCCTTTTTTAGCCATTCTTCTATTTCTTTTGCCTTATTTTTAAATTTTGTAAAGTCGTAGACCATCGTATTATATTTATATGATAATGTGCCTATTATATCAGAAAACTTTCGATTTATCTTCCCTTAAAGTCTTGACTAATCTGACAGCACCGTATCCTATTAAAAGACATCCTACAAGTATATTAAGCACTATAATTAACATATCCGGGACATTTTCTTTAATTAAAGAAAACACTATTACTGATATTCCCATAAAAATAAATGTCGCAAAGCCTGTACCGAGTCCAAAGATAAGAATATCTCTTTTTTCATATTTATACTCAACAGCCTTTGCGGTAAATACACTGGTAAAAAATATTATTGTCATTGGGTTTGAAATCGTCAGTATAAAGACAAAGGCAAAACTTGAGAATATATTTGTAGAAGTAATAACAGAAGAGATGGCTAAGCCGTGACTTATTACACCATTAATAAATATTAAACCGAAGAATATTAGAACTATCGAACTTATAATACCAAATATTTTCTTAATCTTTTCGTTTTTAAGTAATTTACTTATGCCAAATATTGATAATGTAATATACAGATAGTCGACCAATGTAACAGCTATCACTCCAGCTAAACCGTCAAAAAATGTTCTTTGTAAGACTAGATTGACTATAAAAAAGAAAACTGGCCCTATCGCTAGCTGAAGAATTAAACCAGTAATTAATCCATTTCTAAATATTTTCATAAAATTAAATTAGAGCTAAGTATTCCAAAAGCTGTTTTACTGAGGGCGAACGGTCGCGCATATAGTCGAGGCAGGTGCCAATGGCCCTGAAAAAGCGAATGTCTTTCCCTGTGAATTCGGCAGGCTTTTTACTGTGCCGTGCTGTAGCCTCTAATGCCTGTAAAAATGTGATGATGTCCTGCTTCGTGATTTTTTCATCAGAAAGTTTTTTCGTCAGCTTTTCTATTTGCGAAAGTCGCTCTTTCGGGCCGGCGTTTAGGAAGGCTTTGGCTTCGGCGTACGTGGCATTTTCGGCAGGCGACTTCGTTTCGCCTTTTTCTCCGCCTGCGTCCGCTCTTCCGCCTACGTCCGCCCTCGCGAGCTTCATAAGGCGTGACTGAAGAGTCGGCAAAAGGTTACTGATAGACGGAATGATTAGGAAAAAGTGAGTGCGTGGGTAAGGCTCTTCGAAAACCTTAAGAAGTGAGTTCTGCGCTTCATTCATAATACTATTTGCTAAAATGACGAAAATTCTGTAAGAGTCTTCTCTAAGTGGACGGTTGGCATGCCTTTCTTTTAAATCACGGGCATCGTCTATAGTCATAGTCTGAAAATCTAATTCAGCGAAATCAGCATTTCCCTCCTCAGTCACGCCGAACATGCGCTTTATTTCCGAAAGCACGAAAGGCAAAGAATTTTCCTTATTTCCCTCTATGACGTAGGCGTGATGGTATTGCATTTTGTCTGTGTTTTTACTTTATTTTTTAGAAATGATAGTGCGCTTGTAAACATCTAAATGCTCGAGGGCGAGGCCGGTGCCTTTTGCCACACAGAAGTAGGCGTCGTCGGCCATGCGGGCTTTAACGCCGGTTCGGCGGAAAACTAGTTCTGGCAAATTACGTAGCTGAGATGAACCACCTGTGAGCGTAATTCCCTGATCGATAATGTCCGCAGATAGTTCCGGAGGAGTTTCCTGAAGGACGTCTTTTATAGCCTTAATCATATCCCGAAGTTCGCGGGAAATAGCTTTAACGATTTCATTCGTCTTCACTTCTGTAGAGCGGGGCAAACCGGAGATAAAGTCACGGCCTTTTACTATCATTGACAGCTCTTCGTCTAGCGGAACCGCGGACCCTATTTGCACTTTAATATCCTCTGCTGTCTTATCACCTATAGCTAAGTTAAAAGTTTTTTTAATATAGTCAGTTATGGCGGCGTCTATTTTATTTCCCGCGCATTTTACAGAAGTACAGGCCACGATTCCGCCGAGAGAAATCACAGCCACATCCGTCGTTCCGCCTCCTATATCCACTATCATATGCCCCACCGCTTCATGAATAGGAATTCCGGCGCCGATAGCGGCTAGAATAGGCTCCTTAACGACATAAGCATTCTTTGCCCCCGCTTTAGTGGCGGCTTCTATAACAGCTCTGCGTTCGGTAGAAGTAATTCCGGCTGGCACTGATATTAAAACGTCTGGACGAAAGATATTCCATTTGCCGAGGGCTTTATCTATAAAGTATCGGAGCATGGCTTCAGTCACGCGGTAATCAGCTATCACTCCATCACGCATCGGTCTATAGGCGATTATGCTTTCAGGCGTTCGGCCGATCATTGCTTTCGCTTCATTTCCTACTGCAAGTATTTTATTCTCCTGTTCAGATACAGCGACCACAGACGGTTCATTAAGAATGACGCCTTTTCCGGGGAAAAAGACGAGTGTATTAGTGGTTCCTAAATCTATACCGAGTTTCGGAGAAAAGAATGACATGGTTTTATAAGGCTATTATGGCCTATAATTTAGGTTTAGGGTACTTGACAGGATACGTGTATTAGTTCAAAAGTATTTTTCTGTTGTTTAAATAACCCTTTGAATATCAGCACCGATAGAGCGGAGCCTTTCTTCTAATTTTTCATAACCACGGTCTATATAATGAACGCCCTGAAGTATAGAATCGCCATCTGAAAGAAGAGCTGCTATAACGGTAGCAAATCCTGCTCTAATATCATGTGCGAATAGTTCTTCGACAGCATGAAAAGGCGTCGGACCCTTTATTAAGATTTCCCTACCGCTCATAGTCGTGATGTCTGCGCCAAGCTTTATTAACTCCTCCACATATTTTAGACGCCCTTCATAAATAGTTTCGAATACTATAGACTGACCCTCCGTCTGAGTAAGAAAAGTAGCCATCTGCGCCTGAAGGTCTGTCGGAAATCCCGGATATTCATGAGTTTTCACATTAAAATTCTTAAATTTCCCGTAAGGAATTTTCGCATTCCCTTTTATATGCAAAAAATCTTTGCCGACTATAATCGGTACGCCTGAACTCTGTAGCAAATTAACTGTAGACTCTAAATGTTCAGGGATGCAGTTAGAAATTTTCAAATCGTCTGCACAAAGGGCGCCGAGTATTAGGTAACTTCCGGCCTCCACTCTGTCTGGAACTATATGATAAATTTTGCCATCGCTATGAAGAAGCGGGCCACCAGTTATCTCTATAGTTGGCGTACCAGCTCCCTCGATCTTTGCCCCGCAGGAATTTAAGAAACCTGCTAAATGCTTAATTTCAGGCTCCATCGCACAGTTTTTCATAATAGTTTTACCACGCGCTAAAACTGCTGCCATCATAAGCGTCTCGGTTCCGGTAACAGTCTGCACAGGAAAGAAAATTTCCGCGCCGACCAAAGGCCCGGCTGATGTGAAAACATATTGTCCATTTTCCACCGTAATCTTTGCCCCCAGCTTCTCTAGGCCCATGAAAAGTAAATCTGTAGGCCGTGCACCTATAACACATCCGCCCGGTGCTGGAAAAGTCACCCTACCATAGCGCGCTAGAATCGGCCCCGTAACGACGAGCGATGCTCTCATACTCTTCGCTGTCTCCACATCTAAATCCGTATTTTTCAAACCCTTAGAAGAAATCTTAATTTTTCCAGGAATTCCATTTTCTATAGTCGCTCCCGCTAAAGTTAAAAGATGGCAAAGTTTTTTCACATCTTCTGTATACGGCACGCTGTCTAAAGTCACGTCATCCTCGAATAGAATACAGGCCGGAATAGCTTTTAAAGCTGCGTTCTTTGCACCGTTTATAATAATCTCGCCTTTTAGCTTCTTTGCCCCTGCTAAACCGCGTATTAAGAATTTATCTTTTGACATATGTATGAATTGTAAACGTTTTGCGGCAATGTGACAAATAGGCTAGAATAGTAGAATATGGATTTAACAAAAAAGAGGCCACTTTTAGTAGTACTTGTGACCATTTTCCTAGACATGCTCGGTTACGGAATCCTCATACCTATCATTCCAGTTTTACTAGGCGATCCTACTTCTAAAGATTTTATACTCCCCGCATATTTTACTTTAAATCAGGGATATATAATGCTCGGAATTCTTCTAGGCTCACAGTCCCTCGTCCAGTTTTTCGCAGCACCTATTCTCGGCCAGCTTTCAGATAAATACGGTAGAAAAAAGGTGCTTTTAGTCTCACTCGCTGGAACCGCACTTTCATATGTAATCTTTGCCATCGGAATAATGACAAAAAATATTCCACTTCTTTTTATATCTAGAATTCTAGATGGAGTGACAGGCGGAAATATTTCAGTGGCTCAGGCGGCAGTAGCTGATATATCATCGAGAGCAAATAGAACGAAAAACTTCGCATTAATGGGTGCGGCATTTGGGCTCGGTTTTATTATCGGTCCATTTATAGGCGGACAGCTTTCAGATCCGACAGCGGTGTTCTGGTTTAATGCAGCTACGCCTTTCTGGTTTTCCGTTATTTTAAGCATGGCGGCCTTTTTCTTAGTAGTCTTTTTCTTTGACGAAACTCATAAATCTCAGGATGAGAATTTAGAAGTGGAATGGAATCAGTCTCTCGGTCACATAGAAAAAGCATATACCACACCTTCCCTTCGCTCAGTTTTTACAAGTTCGTTTATGTACTATTCAGGTTTCTCTTTCTTCACTACATTCTTTAGTATTTTCTTAATTAATCGCTTACAGTTTAATCAGGGTGACATCGGCGCATTTTTTGCCTATGTCGGAATATGGTTTATCATCACACAGGTCATAATTATCCGCTACTTCTTAAGAGATGCTGATGAAAAATATGTTTTGCCATTTTCTTTTCTTCTCGCTGGTATTGGTGTTTTTTCTCTCTTTGCCGTCCATTCTACTTTTTCTCTTTGCATAATAATCCCTATTTTCGCTATGGCAAATGGAATAACAATGGTCAATATCACGAGCCTTATCAGCAAATCTGCTTCAAAGGATGTTCAGGGTGAAATTCTAGGAATCGGCGCTAGCGTTCAGGCAGTGGCTCAGGCCATTCCTCCGATTCTTTCAGGCTTCATAGCCGCTGGACTAACTGCAGAATCTCCGCTTTTCATATCAGGAAGTCTTATGGTTTTAGCAAGCATTATTTTCATCTTTTTTTATAGGACAAAGCTTAAGGCGGGGGCAAAGGGGCTCTTCACTCAGGCGGACTAAAAAGTTGACGAAAAGTAAATAATATGAAAAGATGTTTTTGGTAACACTAAAACCTTTAATGTGGACAAAATTCATATGCCTAAGTTATTAATGACTCCGAAGATGGCAAAATGTCTCAAAGATCTTGCTCGAAAACTTACGAGTACAGAGCAGGTAATCTCTCTATCACATCGTCGATCAGTTTGAGGATAGTGCGCAAAAAGCCAGAGTCGAGGAGGTGATAAATGAGCGAAAAGATCTTTTGGAAGACATTGCTTCACAGCGGAGAGAAATGCCTTAACTTGCACCCACACTCACGCCCCCTTCCCACCACTAACAACGCCACCGACACCCAGTCCGTGCGCGTTTTTTTATATATTTTGTCCACTCTGCATCAAGCCCCCGTTACGCCGAGCACTTATCTAAATTAGTATTAGAGTGGGATGGCGAGAAATAACCTTGAAAATTATTATCTTTAATGTGCGTTTTATCTTCCTCATTTAAAAGAAAGTAATAACCTTTTTTATCATTTATATTAATAAATACTTTTGAAAGTTCTAGCACGGTATTTATTCCTTTTTTATCAGTCAAAGATATTTTCGCTGATTCACCTGGTTTTTTTGAGATTATTTTCCAAGACCAAATTTCTGGTTTATCAAAACCATCACCACCTAGACTAAGTGGACTTAAGTATTCTAATTTTCCATCTCTTTTAAAAGATAAAATGTATGCAGGAGATGCTCCTGGCTGAGGTCCTAGGAAAGAAGATTCGGCTAAGACTTCTTCCAAACCATTCCAAGTCCTAGGGTCAAGATCTCCTAAAATCTCCCTAAATCTAAGGTCTGACTTATAAGCTTCATATAGATCAGTATTTTTAATTTCTTCTTTTGTAAAAGTCGCCCTAGATATATCTTCAAAGATTTTATCTTCCGAAAAACCACATTCATTATTATTTGCAAATAAACTAAGCGCCTCCTTATAATAATCCACTTTACTTTCCGCGCCCTTATTTTTTTCCTCTTTCTGCCCTTCCCTTTTATTAACTATTATGCCGACTATTAAAGGTACGATGACCAATATTGCAAAGGTAATGTATATTACTTTTCTAAAATTATTCATAAATTACAAAAGATTAGTATTATCTTTTTTTAATGCCCGTAAAACCTGCATTCTTTTTGAAAAAACGTGGAAAATGAGCATACATAAAGTGAGCCAAAATAAACCGAATGATAGACCGGCTATGACATCAGAAAGCCAGTGAACACGCAGATAAACGCGTGTAAGCGGTATCAGAAGCATTAAGGCAAAGAGTACAGAGTAGACCGTATTTTTTGCCCCCTTTTTCCATTTAGAGATGTAGACGAGATACGCCAAACAGCCGAAGAAGATCCCGGCGGCTATAGAGTGCCCGCTCGGAAAACTGAAATCCGAAAGCGACACGAGCGCATTCTCTGGGCGAATTCTCGCGACCACATGCTTTAAGGCGAGGCCGATTCCAGCTCCGCCGCCGAGGGTGAGGATGTAGAAAGTGAGGACTTGCCATTTCTTTTTTAGCAAAAGATAGGCGACGACGAATAGACTGACGACGGCCACCATTTTCGTGTCTGCCATGAACGAAATTCCCTC
Source organism: Candidatus Tayloriibacteriota bacterium (assembly GCA_026395105.1). Lineage (GTDB taxonomy): Bacteria > Patescibacteriota > Minisyncoccia > Phycocordibacterales > PALSA-1337 > JAPLZH01. The sequence continues at coordinate 962 of JAPLZH010000051.1, read as the reverse complement.
CGCTATTTTAACGAGCAGAGGATTAAAATTATTCACCATAAAAAGATTTACAGAAACATCTATTCCGCTCATAAAAGATTCACTCATGAAGACATCCTCGACCATTTTAAAGAATATGAAGAGCATTGGTATATTTACACAAAGCGTTAAAAGATGCCGTCTGTCAAAGAGATGCTCGCGATGTTCTAGGAAATAATATGCCCAGATTAAAAGGACCGCACCTATAAAGGCAAAGAGAAGGAATTTACCGACGTATCCTGCGGCTAACTCATAGCTCGCGCCGAAGGCATAGCCGAGAAGAATGGAAGCGACAGACCAGCTCACGCCACCTATAATGTTATATATCCAGAATTTCTTAGGAGGCATATTACTCACTCCAGCGAGTAATGGCACGAATGCCCGAGTGACAGGATTAAAACGCCCAGCGATGATAGCTTTTCCAGAATGTCGGTCTAGCATTTCCTTTGCCTTCGCTATATATTCCGGCTTTATGAAAACGTATTTTCCGTATTTATTAAGGCGGGTCATGCCGTATTTTTTACCTATATGATATCCGAGCATATCACTACCGATAGCGCCGAGGGATACGACAGCCATAGTGACCCAGAGATTAAAAACGCCGAGGCGGGCCAGGAATCCTGCGAAAATGATTATAGTGTGGCCTGGTATAAGCGCGCCGAGTATCGGAAGTGACTCCACGAGTGCTACTAAAAATAAAAGTCCGAGTCCCCCATTTTGCAAAATGTGCCTTATGGTTTCGAAGAGATTTTGTAAGAAATGCATTGCATCATTGTAGCAGATTTGCATTTAAAAGAAAAAGCGGCGTATCGACTCACGTAAAATGACACTATGGGTCGACGGTTCAATCATATAAAAAGACACCGAAACCATGGTAATTTGCTTGTAACACTAAATATATAAGTAAAACCATGGATATTAACGCAAAACAACAATATATGGAC
>JAPLZH010000074.1 GCA_026395105.1 Candidatus Tayloriibacteriota bacterium | reverse complement strand
ACCGTTACTCAAGAAGATTTAGATGAAATCCATTCCTTCTTGAATGACCGACCTAGGGAGTGTATTGAGTTTAGGACAGCAACAGAGTATTATTCATTATTAAGTTCGAGTGTCCTACTTGAGGGGTAGCTAGAGGTATCACCATTAGAGACGGAGTTTCGGCAAGCGAAGCCACTTTCCTAATATCCGTCTTCTCTAAAGAAATCACTTTCGGATTTTCGAGAAGCTCCGGCGCGAGCTGCTCACGTCCGACATCCACCGCATAAACGCGCTCTGCCCCCGCCTGTAAAAGACAGTCCGTGAATCCTCCAGTAGAAGAGCCTATATCTAGGCAAATTTTGCCCTCCACGCTAACATTCCAAAAATCTAAAGCGTGTTTTAGCTTCTGTCCGCCCCTTCCCACGTATGGCTGAGTCTCAGTGATTTTAATCTCCGCCGATTCATCTATCATTTCGCTCGCCTTCGCGACCACCTTTCCATTTGCAAATACCGAGCCGTTTTTAATAAAAGTAACGGCTAAAGTTCTGCTTTTCACAAGCTTCTTATTTACGAGTAATATATCAGCCCGAAATTTCATGCTTTTTATTTTCCAAAATTACTAGGCACCACACCTCACTCCAGCCCCCCGACTACCTAATCTGCCAACCCTTCTCCGCGACCGCATCATAAATCTTTTGCATAATAGGGTTCACTTCCTCGTCTGATAATGTTCTGTCATTCGCCTGAAAGACTAATCGAAATGCATAGGATATTTTCCCGTCTTTTTTAAAGATATCGAAGAGGGCGTGGCAGGTGATGAGATGCATTGCTTTAGAAGCGTCCAGAGAATCAGCTATAACCTTCCAAGCCGTCTCCTCGATCTTCTTATCCGCCTTTTCCTCTTCCTCCGGCACGAAGAATGCTATGTCTCTCACTATAAACGGATAAAGTGAAAACTTTTTATAATTCACCTTTTTGGCAAAGGCAAAGCCGAGATCATCATAAGAGTTCACGGTAGGCATTTTCTCTATCACACTTCCTAAATTAATTTCGCAAAGAGAGATGCCGTTTAAATTATTTACTTTTATTCCGCCATGATCGGTCATCCCGGCCGTTCTGGCCACGCTCGAATCATCTATTCCACAAACCTTCAAAGCCTCCTTTATCATCCCCTCGGCCTTCTTTGCCTTCATGGAAATACAGAGGTGGAGTTCTTCGCCGTTTTTCGTAAAGACTTTTCCGATTTCAAAAACCTTAATAATATCCAGTCCTAAAAGTGGCGCATTTATAACTCCCTTCTCTACACACTTAATCATTCCGTCTGAAAGATTTTTTCGCAAAAATGCCTTATCAGATGCGAGCGGATAGGTCACTTCATAATCGCCCGTCGCGACGAGCGAATAAAGATAAACTTCATTAAATCCGAGCCCAGCTAAAACATTTTTAATCTTTTCAGAATAATAAAAACTCTTATTAATCTCCGGCTTTTTATTCGTTAAAGGCAAAGGCTGGCTTTCTACTTTTTCATATCCGTAAATTCGGCCGACTTCTTCTGCGACGTCCTCCGGAATAATCAAATCCAGTCTCTTTGTCGGAATAGTTAAAAGTAATTCAGAATCGCTGGAGCCCTTCGCCACGTCAATATTTAGCTTCTCTAAAATCTTTACGATTTCCTCCGTGCTAATTTTTGAGCCGATTTTTTCATTTATAAACTCCGGCGTGACAGTCACACTCCAAGGCTTCACAGGATCAGAATATCCGTCCACCACCCTTCCGAAGACCGCGCTCTTAGAGCTTTCACTTATTTGCTCCGACACCGCCTTCATAGCCTCCTCTGTTAATTCTGGAGTAATGGCATTTTCATATCTTTTTACTGCATCGTTTTTAATTCCCACTCTTACTGAAGTTTTTCTGACAGATGAAGCATTAAAATTCGCGGACTCTATGATGATATTTTTCGTCTCTTTCGTTACCTCCGCTTTAATCCCACCCTTTACTCCGGCGATAGCTAAAGCGCCCTTATCATCAGCGATAACAGAATCGTCTGAGGTCAAAGTTATTTCTTTGCCATCAAGTGTGGTAATCTTCTCACCACTCTTTGCCGGGCGTACAGTAATATTTCCGACGACTTTATCAGCATCGAATGCATGAAGTGGCTGGCCTATATCAAACATCACATAGTTCGTAGCGTCCACTATATTATTAATAGATCTCGCACCGAGCGCCTCCATTTTCTCTTTTAGCCACGCCGGCGAATCAGTCACTTTAACATTCTCCACCACGCGGGCCATGTATCGAGGGCAAAAGTTTTTATCCACGACATTTACAGAAATTTTCCTTTTCGTCTCCACCTCCGCGACCGTTACTTCCTTTTGCTCTTTTAAAGGCAAATTTAAAAGTGCCGAAATTTCTTCAGCCACGCCCTTATGGCAAAGCGCATAATGTGCGCGGTCTGGCAAAATCTTAAGGTCCAGAACCTCATCATTTTCGGCTTTTCCATCATTTTCACTGCCACTGACTTTTTCTATCCCCTCTACTTCGCAAAAATGAAATGTGAAAAGATCAGAAAGTGCCTCTGCTGACGGCAATTTTTTATCAAAATATTTTTGAAGCCAGTTTTTTGAAATTTTCATATTTTTAATATCCAGAACTACCTAATGCGAAAGCCATAATTATTTCTATGATTCCATAAACGACGACTACTGTGGCCATAAATACTGCAAAGGCTCTCAATATCTGATCAAATACATTTAGTTTTTCTCCCGCTTTACTCCTTCTATTAATATTCTTAAAGGAGAGGCTTAAAATCTCCACGATAATAAGGACAATGATTACGAGTATAAAGCCGATGATAAATGAAACTACTCCATATCCTAAAGTACCTCTTACCATAATAATCGCCAGTCTTATTCCGATCAGGATAAGTACCAATGAAGTTATGAGACCAAATTTTGAATATTTAATTATTTTCATATTATTTTTCTCTTACAAAACACTTAAAACTGCGTTACGAAGCGCAAATCCCCGTTATATGAATTCCTAATATCATCTATTCCTTCATGTTTAAGCATGACTAAACGGTCTATTCCGAAACCGAAAGCTAGGCCAGAATATTCTTTAGAATCCACTCCGACAGAATCTAAAACGTGAGGATGAACGAGGCCAGATCCACCCATCTCTAGCCATTTGCCTTTAAAAAGCATATCTACCTCTAGTGCGGGTTCGACGAATGGGAAATAGCTCGGGCGAAAACGAATCTTCACATCATCGCCGAAAAGCTTTTTCAAAAAGGTCTCGATAATCCATTTTAAATTTGCCAATGTCACATTCTTATCTACATAAAGACATTCCACCTGAAAAAACTGCGCTTCATGTGTGGCGTCTGTGGCTTCGTTACGAAAAACTTTCCCAGGCACGATGATTCTGTACGGTGGCTTAATTCCCTTTTTTATTTTATCCTCCATGTATCTGATCTGAACTGCTGAAGTCTGTGTGCGAAGGACGAGTCTATTTGCTTTTTCATCTGGAGTTTTTTCTCCGTCCGCTAATTTTCCGGTTTTCTGCTTTATCCAAAAAGTGTCCTGCATATCACGAGCCGGATGATCTCCAGGAATATTTAAAGCATCAAAGTTATACCATTCCTTTTCTAGTTCTGGACCATCGGCCACTTCGAATCCTAAATCATTAAAAATAACCGCGATTTCACGGATTATTTGTGATACTGGATGTAAATGTCCCACCTCTACTTTCTTCTTATCCATAATGCAGGCATTATAGCTCAAATCAAGCCTTTTTGCATGTCTTCGTATCGACTCACGTAAAATGACACTATGGGTCGACGGTTCAATCATATAAAAAGACACCGAAACCATGGTAATTTGCTTGTAACACTAAATATATAAGTAAAACCATGGATATTAACGCAAAACAACAATATATGGAC
>JAPLZH010000032.1 GCA_026395105.1 Candidatus Tayloriibacteriota bacterium | reverse complement strand
CCATACGGAACAAATGTCACCGCTCTAGTTCCTACAATCTCAATCACGGGTTCCTCCACTAGTCCTCTATCAGGCGTAGCCCAAAACTTCACAAGTCCAGTGATATATACCGTCACAGCCCAAGACACTTCTACTACCACTTATGCTGTAACCGTGACTGTCGCTCCTAATACCGGTGGGGGTGGCGGAGGTGGAGGAGGAGGGGGAGGAGGTAGCCGAGTGAACTATTTTCCCGTAGCTACCACTTCAGTATGTATACCGACATACGCCTCTTCTACTTTAACTAATCTACCTTCATTCATTCCCGCTCTATACTATGGAGTAAAGAATAAAAACGTTACTACTTTGCAAAAGTACCTATACACCAAAGGATATCTCACAGCTACCTCTATAACAGGCTATTATGGACTTCTCACTTCATCTGCAGTGAATAGGTATAATTTTGATAAGAATGTTAGAATTCAGACTAAATTTTGTCCTGCTACTTCCACCATTCTTACCATAAGTACATCTACACCCATACTCCCGATTTCCGTTATTACTAACAGATTACCTAAGAACTTTAAATTCACCACCATCCTTAAACTAAACTTTAAATTCACCACCATCCTTAAACTAGGTACAAACTCCATTAACGTCAAATACCTTCAGATATACTTAAATGATCATGGATACACTGTATCAAAGACGGGTGCTGGCTCTAATGGTAAAGAATCTACGTATTTCGGTCTAGCTACACAGAAAGCCTTAATCAAATACCAGGAATATTATACTAAAGAGATACTCATACCAAATGGTCTAAAGAAGGGAACTGGAGTGTTTGGTATATCTACTATGAAGGTGGTGAATGGTCATATTTGATAAATATCAGGAAATATGTGGAATAAAAAGCCCCTCTAAGCGAATAATCGCGAAGAGGGGACTTAAGAACTGATCTGACGCTACCATGAAGCCGAACGGGTCCATGTTTCATAGCCACGGCGGTCGGGTGGTGGAGCGTTGTAAGTACTGTAGCTGGCCCATACCTGCTCACTGTGTACGGGTGTGCTTTCACCCGCTCGTGGTTTCTCTACGTAAACGTATTGGCGGGAGCTGTTCATTTGCCAACTTCCGCCAGCTGGGACCTGTAAGCTCTGAGGTCTCGACTGTTGAGGCTCATTAATCAGAGGAGCCTGAATCGTCGGCACCTGTGGCTCTGAAGGCTGTACGAAGTATTTGAAATGACACTTCGGACATTCGTAAAGCCATGCATTATGCTCCTGATGCCAATCACTCTTAATATAACAGCAGGTACAAACCTCACAGAGGAGGCATGTGTTTTTATGAGCGGAGCACTGGAACCAAACAGGCTGTCTTCCACCTACAGACAGCGGCCGCTGTACGGGCGGTGCTTGAACTGGTGGGTTATACACCGGAGCTGGAGGTACTATAAGCGCCTTAGGCTGTGCTGGGATTTTGTAAACCGTGGGTGAGGAATTTCCAGTTACTCCTCTGACCGCTCTGTTGGCATAACTAGCATCCTTATCCATCATGTCAGGCAATGGATCAGTTAATCTAACCAAGTGGACAAGGATGTCCGGATGACTTTTGTGTGAACCTAGTATGAGGTCTCCACCGGCGACAATAAAAACACCCACTCCGGTTATGATGAAGGCCAGATTCTCAGTCATACCTATAGCACCCGTCATATCCGGTCTAGACATAGTTGTGAATTCCCTCGTGTAGCACAGGGGATGCTTAAAGGTAATCTTATGATCACCCGGACTCAGTTTCACCATACACGGCGTATACTGAGGCAAAAGAACCCCGTCTACATAGACAGCCGCCCCCGAAGGAACAGTGTCGATGAGTACTGCTTTGCGATTTGTAAAACCACGATTATACGTGGCACACCCTGATGTGAGTAACATTACTCCCGCTAGGACTAGTGTTACCAGAACTGAAGCCTTAGCAAACCATTTTTCAATGTTCTTCATACTGAATTTTTACTTTCTCTTGGAGGTTTTCGGACGCGATTTATTCATTCACACTATATCACACATTTCATACTTTGCAAATGAATAGTATGGCGAATTTTTAGGTATACTTACAGAATATTATGAAAAAAACTGATAAAATAAAATTTAAGACTGACTGGGATTTAAGCCAGCTATATAAAAGCGAAAAGGACCCGCAGATAGAAAAGGATATGCTTGATATGGAAAAAGCCTTCGATTCCTTTGCATTAAAGTATAAAGATAGGACGGATTATCAGGAAAAAGCAGACACACTTTTCGAGGCTATTAGTAATTATGAATCTATCTTTAAAGACAGAGCACTTTCGAGACCTTACCTTTATTTTTACTATAGAAAAGACATTAATAGCAAAGATTCTGAAGCTGAGCGCAGACTGAATTTACTGACTGAAAGGTATGCAAAAAATGATAATAAAGTACTCTTTTTTAATTTAAAAATTTCGAAAATTAAGGAGGAAAAACGTGAGGAATTTTTAAGGAGCGAAAAGCTCGCCCCATACAGATATTTTTTAAAGTGTGCATTTGATAGTGGCAAACATATGCTTAGTGAACTCGAAGAGAAAATTCTTAGCTTAAAGAGTAATCCGAGCTATTCGCTTTGGATTCAGGGACTCGAAAAGCAGGAAAGTAAATTAACTGTAGAATGGAAAAAGAAAATTTTGCCGATTTCTGAGGCTATTGGAATAGCTCCAGATTTATCGATGAAGGAGCGTCATGCACTTTATGATAAAGTTATGGAAAAACTAAAGACTATTTCTGACTTTGCTGAGAGCGAAATTAATGCTGTTATTATAAATAAAAAGATAGATGATGAGCTTCGTGGCTTCACAAAGCCCTATTCTGCCACTATACTCGGCTATCAGAATAAGGAAAAAACGGTGCTCGACCTAGTAAATATAGTCACTAAGAATTTCCGAATTAGCCAGAAATTCTATAAATTAAAGGCAAAGATTCTCAAACTTCCGTCTCTTCTATACATAGATAGATCTGCGCCTATTGGAAAAACTAAAAAAGAAATTCCTTTTGAGGAAGCAGTAAAAATAGTCAGAAATGCTTTTGAAAAGGTGAATCCTATTTATTCCGAAACTCTGGATTCATTTTTGCAAAATGGGCAAATAGATGTTTATCCGAAAGCTGGAAAACAGGGTGGGGCATACTGCTCTAGCTCTCCAAATTCTCCCACTTTCGTGCTATTAAATCACACTCCGAAATTCAGATCTGTTATGACTCTGGCTCATGAAATGGGTCATGCTATTCACGCTAAACTTTCCTCTGAAAATCAGCCGACACTTTATAAAGACCACACTATTTCTACGGCAGAAGTAGCGAGCACTCTTTTCGAGAACTTAGTTTTCGACGAAGTTTTTTCACTTCTAACTCCTGAAGAGCAGATAGTGGCTTTGCATAATAAGATAAGTGATGATATGGCCACCATCTTTAGGCAAATAGCCTGCTTTAATTTCGAAGTAGATTTGCATACAAATATCCGTCTGAAAGGCTCTTTGCAAAAAGAGGAAATGTCCAAGCTTATGAATAAACACATGTCTTCTTATCTAGGTCCAGTGGTTAAAATGAGAGAATCAGACGGTTATTTCTTCGTCACATGGAGCCACATTCGCCGATTCTTCTATGTTTACTCTTATGCATTCGGTGGATTAGTGTCACGAGCGCTTTATGCTTCATATAAAAAGGACAAAACTTTCGAAAAATCCATTCGCACATTCCTTTCGGCTGGTGGAAGTAAGTCACCAGAGGAAATTTTTTTAGATGCTGGAATAGATGTGACGAAGCCGGAATTTTTCGAACTCGGCCTTCGCTCTATAGAAGAAGATATTATTCGCCTCGAAAAGATGACAAAAAAATCAAAAAAATAATATAATACACAGATGAAAACTAGAGATATTAGAAAAAAGTATTTAGAATTCTATAAATCAAACGGACACATAATCATTCCGTCAGCTCCACTCGTTCCTGAAAATGATCCGACAACCCTTTTTACTGGCTCCGGAATGCAGCCTTTAGTGCCATATTTACTAGGCGCCACACACCCTGCAGGAAACCGCCTCACAGATTCTCAGAAATCTTTTAGAACTGCGGACATAGAAGATGTGGGTGATAATCGCCATACCACTTTCTTCGAAATGCTTGGAAACTGGTCACTAGGCTCATATTTTAAGACGGAGCAGATACCCTGGATTTTCACTTTTCTAACTGACATCGTAGGCCTAGACCCTAAAAAGATTTACGTTACAGTTTTTGCTGGAGATGAGAAAAACAATATTCCTCGTGATATGGAAGCTGTGGAAATCTGGAAAGAAAACTTTACAAAAAAGGGAATTGTGGCAAAGGACGTGGAGATAATATCAGAAGAGCGCGGAAGTGAAGTCGGAATACAGGACGGCCGAATATTTTACTATAATGCAGGAAAGAACTGGTGGACTAGGTCTGGTTCTATAGATGAGATGCCGAGTGGCGAACCTGGAGGCCCAGATTCTGAAATGTTTTATGAATTTGACTCTGTCCCACATGATAAAAAGTTTGGCAAAGAATGTCATCCGAACTGTGATTGTGGAAGGTTTATAGAGATTGGAAACTCTGTTTTCATGGAATACAGAAAGGGCGAAGACGGAACATTCAGTAAATTACCTCAAAAAAATGTGGATTTCGGTGGGGGATTAGAAAGAATAACAATGGCCTCGGAAAATACTCCCGACATATTTGCCATAGACGTCTTTGCCGAAATGATTTTAAAGCTCGAAAAAATGTCTGGAAAATCATATTCTGACACTAAGTATACTGCCTCTTTTAGGGTTATAGCAGACCATATTCGAGCATCTACCTTTTTAATCGGCGATGGAGTTTTTCCAGGGAATATCGATCAGGGTTACTTCGTTCGCAGATTAATTCGTCGTGCTGTTCGTTACTTCGACATTCTTGAAATAAAAGACACTGGAATTAGTAGCTTCGTTTTGCCCCTTCTCGAATATTATAAGGAGGCATACCCAGCCACTTACGAAAAAAGGAATGAAATAGAGTCGGCTATACGTGCAGAAGAGCAAAAGTTTCGTGGCGCTTTATCAAAAGGTTATGCCGAATTCGAAAAGTTGTATAAAACTGATGGAGAGATAAACGGTACGTCATTATTTTCTCTTTTTACTTCACACGGCTTTCCGATGGAGCTTTCGCTAGAGATAGCAAAGGAAAAGGCATATAAAGTGAGCGCTGAAGCTGTTAAAAACTTTAAGTCAAAGATGGAGGATCATAAAAATGCCTCTAGGGCCGGTTCAGAGCAAAAGTTTAAAGGGGGACTGGCAGATAAAAGTGATATAGTCGTTAAATATCATACAGCAACGCACCTTTTGCATAAGGCATTACATGATGTTTTAGGCGACGGAGTAGCACAGAAAGGCTCGAATATTACTTCCGAGCGCCTTCGCTTCGACTTTTCTCATGGCGCAAAGATGACAGATGAAGAGAAGAAGAAAGTAGAGGATATTGTAAATGAAAAAATAAAGGAAGCACTTCCCGTACAGCAGATTATGATGTCGAAAGCAGAAGCAGAGAAGACTGGAGCCTTTCATTTCTTTGGGGATAAGTATGGAGATCAGATTTCTGTGTATTTTGTCGGAAAAGATATAGCCACCGCCTTTTCAAAGGAATTCTGTGGAGGCCCACACGTTAAGAATACTAGCGAATTAGGCAAATTCAAAATTATTAAAGAAGAGGCAGTTTCAGCGGGTGTGAGAAGAATAAAAGCTATACTCGAATAAAATCAAATAAAAACTAAATAAAATCTAGAATTAATAAAGTCGGCATGGTATACTCTTAGCATGTCATTTTTCGGTCTTTTTTCAAAAAAAGAAAACAAAAAATCTTTTATATTTGAAGTAGCTAGTGGTACTGTGGGCGGTGCCGTAGTTAGTTTTGATAATAAATTTACTCCGCATATTTATAAGACGCAAAGAGAAATAATACCCTTTAATCAGTCTATATCAGGTGCAGAATTACATTCCTCCATGCTTTCTACCCTTAAAACTGTCTATGAAAATTTAATTCCTTTTGGTAAAGATATTAATGAATCACATGTAGTTCTTTCTTCACCATGGATCATTTCAGAAACTAAAATTCTTAGCGCAAAGTTACCTAGGCCCACTGTAATTTCAAAGAACTTTATAGATTCGATGATTAAAGAAGAGGAAATGCGTTTTGAAAAAATTTACGAAAAAGAGGGGAATGAAAACTATAAATTTGACGTCGTACAGATCGAGAAAAAAATAACTGATATCAGATTAAATGGTTACAGCGTCGTTAATCCGTATGAGCAAAAAGCTTCTTCTGTAGAAGTTCCGCTTTTTTCTAGCATAACATCAGAAAAGATTATAAAAGAATTAAAGGATGCGGTTACAAAAAAAACCTCAATACATAAGGTTACTATGCACTCCTCGCCATTGGTATCCCTTTTTGCACTTCGTGATATTTCTAAAGGTTTTTCTGATTTTATATATATAAATGTTCACGGAGAGATGACGGATATTATGATTTGCACTAAGAATCACATTTCTGGAATATCACAGTTTCCTATAGGAACTAGAACGGTTTTGAGAAAGTACATCGAAAGTTCGGGTAAAAGTCTCCACTTATCTATGTCTGAGATATCTATGCTAATCCAGGGGGCTTTATCAGAAGAAGATGTTGAAAGATCTATAATCCTAAAGGGGTTTAATAAAGATTGGGCTGACGGTGTTTCTGTCGCCATAAAAAGTCTATGTGAAAAATCTGCTATTCCGCCTACCATTTACATATCCGCCGACTCTTCATTCGAACCAGGTTTTGAAAAGATTCTAAGAAGTGAAGTTTTAGATAGTTTATCACTTTTAGAAGGTGGAATTAATATACTTGGAATTAATACAGCGAAATTATCTACATATTTGATAAATGAAAATCCGGGGACAACTGATGAATTAATTTGCCTTACAGCTCTCGGAGTTTCTAGAGCGATACAATAATCCTTTGTTAATTTAAATATGAAAAATCAATTCCAAGACATGGTGCTGAAAAAGAAAAATCCTTTACATAGACCAAAAGTCGAAGTTCCCGTTTCAGCATCAAAACTAAGAAAAATAGAAGTGCCCATAAAGCCAGCACAAAGCTTTTCTGAAAATTTAGTACCTTCTTTTCCGAAAATCGTGAAAAGGCCTTCACCAGATTCATTTTTTAAGCAAAAAGCAGCGGAGCGGATCACTTTTGAACAAAAAAAGACGAAAAAATCTATTTCGAAATCATTTATCTACTCAATACTAGTGATAATTAGCGTAGTGATTATAGTTTTCGCAGCTTCGATCTTTTTTGCAAAAGCTACGATCACGGTGGCTCAGAGGACGAGCAAAATAGTCGTCGATACTACTATTACTGCGTACGGCGCCGCTATTCAGGATAGTTTAAATTATGAAGTGATGTCTATTACGAGTATTGCCACGACCACAGTAGATGCATCTACATCAAAAGCAAAGGAATCAAAGGCCTCTGGATTAGTAGTGGTTTATAATAATTACAGCGTATCACCTCAAACATTCGTAGTGGGGACGAGGATACAGAGTGTAAAAGGAAATATATACAAACTAGTAAAGACATCTGTCATACCGGGAATGACTACTGTTTCTGGTAAAAAACAGCCGGGCACCGCTACGGTTCAGGTTCTGGCAGATAAAGCTGGCAGTATGTATAATATTAGCCTTACTGATTTATATGGAGATTTTACTATTCCAGGCTTATCTACGAATAAAGATAAATTTAAAGCATTTTATGCCAGACTAAAGACTGATATAACTGGCGGAGGAATACAGGATGAAAAATCAGCGGCCCCTGACATAGAGAAAAAGGCTAGAACTTCTTTGCAAAATTCCTTAGAGCCTAAACTTTTATTATCAGCAAAGAGTCAGCTACCGAAAGATTATACATTATTAAATAATGCATACACTATAGTAACAGAGCTCGGTGGTTATAAAGATGTAGGCTTAGGCAAAGTAGAATTAACAGAGAAGGATACTATTTACGCAGTAATTTTTAAAACAGAGTTTTTGGGTAAGTTTTTAGCGAGAAAAAATCTAGATCTTTTTAAGAACGCGCCTCTTGATTTTTCTGGGATTGATGGTCTGAACTTCATTTTTACACAGACACCAAAGTCCCTAGCTACAGACCCATCTATTACCTTTAATATTAAAGGAACATATGATATTAAGGGTAAAATAGACACGAAAGCACTTTCCACGGCCTTTGCAGGACAGCCTAGCTTAGCCATTCCAAAGGTTTTAGAGGCATTTCCAGGAATTTTAAAAGCCAGCATCAGTAATAGTCCATTCTGGACAAATAGTCTCCCGAGTAATGCTTCTCGCATAGAAATAAAGGTAAATAATGAGTAAGGAGCTTGACGCTCGCATTCGAGTTTGCTAGTATATTAAAACCTGTTTATTAAATGTCACAAGGAACCAAAAATACAAGCGCATATGGTGTCGTAGTCGAAGCTTTACCGGACACCTTGTTTAAGGTGAAGCTGGATGGTTTAGATACCGTGGTGCTTGCATACCTTGCAGGTAAAATGAGAATGCATAGAATTCGTGTTCTCATCGGCGACAAAGTAGAATTAGAGCTCGACCCATACGGAGGCCGGGCCCGTGTCACGCGTCGTTTATAATAAAAAAAATGAAAGTACGTTCATCAGTTAAAAAAATGTGTGCTAAATGTAAGACGGTCCGAAGAAAAGGATACGTTTATGTGGTTTGCAAATCAAATCCTCGCCATAAACAGCGACAGGGTTAAAAATTTATTTTATACAGCATGAGAATACTTGGAATTACACTACCAGATAATAAGAGAATGGAAATCGCCCTAACTGCGCTTTACGGTATTAGCCGTTCTAGAGCTCAGTTCATTTTGACTAAGGCAAAGGTACCTTTTGAAAAGAAAGCTACTGAACTTTCAGTCGAAGAGGAAAACACCATTAAGAAAATTATCGAGGGTTTTAAGATAGAAGGAGATCTTAAGCGCGAAGTCGGTGCGAACGTTAAGCGCTTAAAAGATATTAAATGCTACAGAGGAATGAGACATTCTAGACGCCTACCTTCTCGTGGTCAGAGAACGAAGACGAATTCCCGTACAGTTAGAGGGAATATGCGAAAGACTATGGGTAGCGGTCGCAGAAAAGAGGAAAAGAAATAATCATCATATATTAATACTACTATGGGAAAGGTCAGAATTGTTAAAGCAGAAGGTGCGAAGGCTGAAAGCGGGGCAAAGGCTCCACAGGCTTCTTCAAAGCGCAGACTGGATTCAGGAATCCTTTTTGTTCAGTCCACATATAATAACACTCTTTGCCTCCTTACGGATCCAAAGGGTAATGCTGTAGCTCAGTCATCAGCTGGAGCTTTAGGTTTTAAGGGAGCAAAGAAGGGAACACCGTTCGCGGCCGCTAAGGTCGGTGAAACCCTAGCACTTAAGGCTGGTATTATGGGCATTAAAGAAGTTTCAGTTGTAGTCAAAGGAGTCGGATCTGGACGTGAGTCTGCGATCCGCGGTTTTGTTTCTAAGGGAATAAACATTACCTTTATTAAGGATGAGACTCCAGTTCCATTTAACGGCCCAAAGCCACGTAAACCTAGAAGAGTTTAGTAAAAAAATACTATGATAATCGGACCAAAATTTAAAAAAGCAAGAAAGCTCGGCGTCCCAGTCTTCGAAAAGACTCAGACTCCTAAATTCGCTGCATATTTAGCTAAGAAGGGAAAGCCTCCAGGCAGAGGAAATAAATCAGACTACGGTGCTCAGATGCTCGAAAAACAGAGAGCCCGTTTCTCTTACGGAGTAAATGAAAAGCAGTTCTATAATTACGTTAAGGCTGCACTAAACGAAAAAGGAGATACTTCTGTCGCACTTCTCCGAATGCTTGAGGGTAGACTGGATAACGTAGTACTTCGCCTAAGGATTTCTCCGACTCGTTCTGCCGCTCGTCAGGCAGTATCACATAGACATATCACAGTTAACGGTAAAGTCGTTACTATCCCTTCCTATCAAGTATCATTAGGTGATGTTATTGGAATAAGAGAAGGAAGTAAGAATATGACTATTTTCGTTTCTGTATGGGAAAAGGCAAAGAAAGCCCCAGTCCCAGCATGGCTAAAATGTGATTTCGATAAGAACTGTGCTGTTATAGATGGTGAGCCGAAGATTGCTCAAACAGAGCTTTTATTTAACGTCAAGTCAGTGCTTGAATATTATACCAGATAGTGGTATAGTACTCATTCATAGGTAAATTATTTTTTAAATTAATAATTATGTCAGAGAGCGTACTTTTGCCATCAAAACCACGAATCATTAAGGAAGAAGGATTCGTCGGAATATACGAGATAGATGGCCTCTATCCCGGCTACGGTCACACGCTCGGCAATTCACTTCGCCGAATCATTTTGTCATCTCTTCCAGGTGCAGCGATCACGAAAGTTAAAATAAATGGCGTGAGCCATGAATTTTCAGTGATCTCTGGTGTTAAAGAGGATGTCATTACAATTCTTCTTAACTTGAAGAAGATGCGTTTGAAATTAAATGGTGATGAAGCTCAGACTATCACTATTAAGGTAAAGGGCCCTAAGTCAGTTATAGCAGCGGATATTACAGCTCCTTCTCAGGTAGAAATCATTTCTCCAGAGTCATATATTTGCACTATAGCAGATAAAAATACTGACTTTGAAATGGAAATGACAGTGGAAAAAGGTCTCGGCTATGTCACTAAGGAAGCTCTTCATAAGGAAAAGGTAGATATAGGAAGCATAGCTCTAGATGCCCGTTTTACGCCTATTCTAAAAGTTAACTATGAAGTAGAGAATATGCGTGTTGGAGAAAGAACAGATTTTAACCGCTTAAAATTCTATGTCGAAACAGATGGTACAGTTTCTCCATCTACTGCGCTTCAGCATTCTATTAAAATCATGATTGAACAGCTAAAAGCTGTTATCGGATTCGAAGAGAAGGAAGAAGTCGTAGCAGAAAGAGTAGCTACTACAGAAGTTTCTGGAGTAGAAGGTGAGGAGGGAGAAAAGGGAGAAGAAAAGAAGGAATTAGACACTGAATTCCTAAAGACTAGAATAGACGCCATCGGCCTATCACCTAGATCAGTAAAAGCCCTTTCGAATGCTAATATTCGCACAGTCGGCGGATTAGCTAGAAAGAAAGAAGCTGATATTTTAGATATAGATGGTTTGGGAAATAAGGGAATACAGGAAATTAAAAAAGTATTAGCGAATTACGGAATATCATTAAAGTAATCTGAAGTCTTAGAATTAACATGAAACATCACAGCAAAATTAGAAAATTCGGCAGAGAGAAAAATCAGAGAAATGCTCTGATGCTTTCGCTCGCACGATCCCTCGTCCTAAAGAAGAGAATAACCACTACTTTAGCTAAGGCAAAGGAACTTCGTCCATTCATAGAAAAGGCAGTTACTAAGGCAAAGAAGGGGACATTAGCATCACGACGCCTTTTAATATCTGATCTTCATGATACAGAAGTAGCAGAAATTTTAGTTAAGGAAATCGCTCCATCTTTTAAAGAAAGAGCTGGAGGATATACTCGCATCGTCAAATTACCTCGCCGAAATCACGACGCAGCATTTATGGCATTAATCGAATTTGTAAAGTAATACCATGACAAAGATAAAATACACAATAGACGCGTCAAATAGAGCGATAGGCAGAGTAGCTACAGAAGCAGCTTCCATTTTGATAGGAAAAAACCTAACTACTTTTGCAAAAAACGTAGCTCCAAATGTCGAAGTAACTATAGCTAACTGTTCAAAGGCAAAAATATCTGAGAAAAAGAAAACAGATACTATTTATAGAACTTATACAGGTTTCCGCGGAGGTCTTTATGATGAAAGATTAGATGAAATCATAACGAAGAAGGGCTACGGAGAAGCTTTTAAGAGAGCTGTTAACGGAATGCTTCCGAAGAATAAGCTCCGAAAGATCATGATTAATAACCTTAAGGTTACAGAATAATAGAAAGTAATATGAAAGACACAGTAAAATACATAGAAGCCGTCGGAAGAAGAAAAACATCTATAGCTAGGATTCGCATTTCTGAATCTCCTAAGATGTCTTATGAATTAAACGGCAAAGATTTAAATACATATTTTCCTACTCCTGAATTAAGAATGACGGCTACTGACGCACTCACGAAGTCCGGCATAGCAGCTAAATGGAAAGTCACTAGTCTTCTATCAGGCGGAGGAATTCACTCTCAGGCTGAGGCATTTAGACATGCATTCGCTCGTGCACTTATCACTTATGATATAGAGCTTAGAAAGGGCCTAAAAAAGGAAGGTTTTCTAAAGCGCGATCCTCGTTCTAAAGAACGCCGAAAGTTCGGTTTGAAGAAGGCGAGAAAGGCGCCACAGTGGTCAAAGAGATAGTGGTTGCAAATAAAAATAGAAGTTTTTAAAATACCCGCATAATTTTCTGCTGAAAATTTGCTCTGCTCGCGCCAGTCGCGCTCCGCAAGGTATTTTAAAAACTTCTATTTTTATTTGCTTACTTTATGCGTTGGAGCTATAGATAATTAAACTTTAGTCTCAAAATTTTGCAGTTAAGAAAGGTTTATCATGTCGAAATTACAAATATTTGTTGCTAGATTGTTCCTCTGTATAAATGTCACCTTAAGTGGAATGCTTTACGGGTGCACGGAATACTCCATAATTCTATTCTACGTCCTTAGCGGGATTACCGGTTCCATAATCTTTTCACTCGGGCATTATATGCAGGATGGATGGAGCCTAGCTAAAATCGCCTTTTTGTTGGGATTTTCATTCCTTGGTCATCTCTCTCTATTAGCCATTAGCTTTTGTAAGGCCGATAAGAGAGGAGGCTAAAGAACTTTTTTCGCTTCCAGCCACGGATCGAACCGTGGCTTTTTGTATAAAATAGATATTTACTATGGATTATAGTATTATTAAAGAAATCTTACAAAATAAAATGAATAAATATAAATTGTATTTAATCAGTATAGTATTTCTAATAATTTTAGGAATAGTGTTTTTTGTCTATCAGTCAAATGTTTATAAAACGTAAATTTCAGAATTTGATCTAAAGGCCAGTGTAGGAGATGCGATGGGTATAGCACCAAATAGTCATTTTATTTTAAAAACTACTGCATCACTTTCGACTCAAGTCCTCGAGAAATACATAAAAACTATTCCTAGCATCGATTTCAGTATTAAGAAAGTTTTAGCACAGGAAAATACTTATGAAATAATACCCAAAGAAGAACTTAAAACTAATCAGATTTACTCTATAGAAGTATCAAAAGGCCCTATAGCAAAACATATTTTTAGCTGGGCATATCAGGTAAAAGCACCTTTTCAGGTAACATCTGCGATTCCGGGAGATAGAGCGCTTAATGTACCAACTAATACTGGAATTGAATTATATTTTAATAGGGATGATGTGAGTGATCCAGAAAGTTATATTGAAATTTCTCCAAAAATTACGGGTAAATTTAAAGTGTCTGCAAATATTGTTAGCTTTATTCCAGACAACCCTCTAAACGAGAGGACTGTATACACTGTAAAAATAAAAGCAGGTTTAGGTTCCAAAAGTTCAAAAGATATTTTAAGTGAAGAGAAGATAATACAATTCCAAACAAGTCTAAATTACTCAGGAAATCAATCCTCTTCTCTATCTTTCTCTAGGCAATTCACCGAATTCAAACCTAGTTCAGATATTCTTTTCGGTATTGACGCATATAATGTCACCAAAGTAACAGCAAATGTATATAGATTTGACTCGGCTAAAGAATTTATTGATTCAGTAAATAATATTCAGTCTGAAACACCCTGGGTGCGCTACTATTCAGATTTGACTGGTAAATTACCTGAAAATAAAAAGGTATTCGGAGGAGATTTTTTACTGGAGAAGGTGAACTATTCATACACACTTAGAATGCCTCAGGAATTCAAAGTCGGTTACTACGCTATAATTATATCTTCAGGTAAAACACTCGATATTTCATGGTTCCAGGTAAACCCCGTAGCTAACTTTTCTGCATTTTCTAGCGCAAAATCTTTAATATGGTTAAAAGATATTAATAGTGAAAAAGATATTTCAGATGCACAAATCTTCTATAATGATACCGAGTTAGGAAAATCTGGTGCAGACGGTGTAGCTGTTTTCAATACACCAAAAGAGTTAGTAAAAGATAATTCATACTCATACTATCTTACAAACGAGAGAAAGTTTTTTATCGCAAAGATCCCCACGGGAGATTTAGTGATTCCGATGGAAAGCTCTTATGGCTATAATTCTACCTTAAGTAAGGGTGACTCCTGGTGGGACTATATTTCACTAAATAAAAATATATATTTACCGACTGATACTATACACTTTTGGGCCATAGACAAACCCAGGGATGGAAGCGTAGCGGGCGATGATATAGATGTTGAATTAACAAACCTTTATTGGGGTGATGATCAAAGTAATACTATTACATATGCTCATACTAAATTAAAAGCAACTGAATATAATACCGTAACGGGCGAATTACTCTTCGAAAATCTAAAGCCGGGTCTTTATTATTTAACCTTTAAAAAAGGATCTGAAGTTATAACGAGGCAAACAGTAACTGTCGGAGCATATATAAAACCGGCCTACAAAATCTCAGTTTCTCCAGATAAAAATATTGTTTTTGCTGATGATAGCGTTACCTTTAAGGTAAAGGCTGAATTCTTTGATGGAACACCAGTTGCAAATACATCCTTGCTATATAATGCTTATGCATCGATGGGTAAAAATTATAAAGGAACCATAAACCTGGACTCAAACGGTGAGGGATCGTTTGTCATAACTCCTGAATATGTAGATAGTCAAGGATATTGGCCTTCATATTTATCTGTAAATGTTAAACCATCGAAATCTGAGGAAGGGCAAATTAGTACTAATTCTTTGGTTTTTGTCTTTGGTCCGCACATTAACACTTTAGTATCAGAGAAAAATATAAATTCAAATTTTGTTTTTTCATTAAAAAGTAGAGAGGTTGTTATTAAAAATAGTTTTCGTGGGGAGCCTTACTGGAACTCAGAAGAATATCTAGGAAATTCTGTTTCTGGTGCCAAAACCAGTATAGACGTAACAGAAATTAATTATATAAGAGAGCAAACAAGTACTGGATATGATCAAATAAACAAATTAACATATCCGATCTACTACTATAAAACAGAAGAAATACCCGTTACATCAAAGGATATAGTAGCTGATCAAAATGGATTAGCACAGTTTACATTTACCCCAGAAAATAAGAAAACTTATAAACTATCTTTTACTACTCATGATAATTTTGGTAGAACAGCAAAAGATATTCAATACGTTTATGGAGGATTAAATAGAGACTATGATGCATATAGTCAGGATGTATATTTATATAATCCAGATTCAAATGAGAACTATAAAATTGGTGATTCTATCAATCTTCAATTACAAAATGGACAGGGTGTATTGCCGACTGAAGGAAAGAACAAATATCTATTTATGTCCGTTAATAACGGCGATATCAGTTATAAAATACAGGATACACCTAAATATAATTCAACATTCGAATTAAAAGACATACCAAACATTGGAATATGGCCAAGCTGGTTTGCAAATGGACAATTCCACAACTCCTATTTCCAAAATATTTCATTTGATGCAAATGAAAGAAGACTAAATATTGATATTAAAAAAGATAAGCAAATTTATAAGCCGGGGGATATAGTAAATCTAGATATTAAAGTAACAGATAAAAATAATAATCCAGTTAAAACTGAGGTGAACCTTTCCGCTTTAGATGAAGCAGTATTCTCCATAAAACCAGATGAAATAGATATTACAGATAATCTTTATAAAGATATTTATTCACAGGTGATAATAAGAGTTTCAAATACACCTCCAAATAGTTCTGGAGGGGCAGAGAAGGGTGGGGGTGATGAGGGTACGCCCCGCTCGAATATTCAGGAAATGGCTATCTTTAAAACTATAGAAACAGACACTAATGGTTACGCTAAAATTCAGTTTAAGTTACCAGATAACATAACATCATGGCGTTTGACTAGTCAGGCTGTATCAAAAGATCTATATGCTGGTAAAAAAATATACTATATACCAGTTACCTTGCCTTTATTTATAGATGCAACTCTTAATAAAACTTACCTAGCCGGAGATAAACCAATACTTAGACTGAGAGTGTTCGGAAATGAAGTAAACCTTAATAGTATAGATTATTCTGTCGAGAGCTCATTTTTGCCGTCGAAAATTATAAAAATATCAGGAGGAAACAGTGTTAATGTGCCACTAGGAACCCTAACTGTAGGTAGTTATGAGATTACCATGAGGGCAAATAATGGTGATTATTCTGATGCATTAACTAGACCAATAGACGTTTTAAGTAGTTATTTTACTAAAGGTACATCGGACTTTTATGAAGGGACTGGGGATTTAAAAATTAAAAGTAGTGCCTCGGGCTATACGACACTTACGATCGGCTCCTTTGATCAGGGAAGAATGTACAACGATCTCAAGTTATTAAGTTATGAAGATGGAATTAGACTAGATCAAAAAGGCACAAAGCTAATCGCAAATATTCTCCTTAACGAAAATTTTAAAGAAAAGAATGAATTACCAGATCTTCAAATCATAAAATATCAGACATATGATGGTGGATTAAGATTATTACCTTATAGTACAGATGATTTAGAATTATCTGCTATCTCTGCTCATCTTTTCAAAAATTTAGAATCTGATCAGGCATCTCTAAAAAATTATCTCCTTCAATCATTAAATGATACGAAATCAGATATTTCGAGAATTTCCCGTGCTCTGTACGGACTTACGGCTTTTAATGAGCCAGTTTTGACAAAGATTCAGAAGATAAAGGATGATAAGGCGCTGAACATAAAAGATAAAATATTTATAGCACTAGCACTGGATTCTATGGGTGCAAAGGAAGAAGCTCGAATATATTATGAACAAAGTATTAAACCATCTTTAATTATAGAAACATCTTATGCATATGTATCTGGCTTAAAAGGGGATGAGACGATACTAGCTACCACCTTAGTCGCCGCTTTAACGGCTAGCCTGGGAGAGCCGGAATTACCGAAACTAGTGATGTATATAGAGCAAAATTCGCCGACTGAAACTCTAAATAATTTTGAACGTTTATTATACATTAAATCCGCTTTAGCTCAGCTTAATACTGAGGAAGTTAGTTTTGCCTATGAGACAAGATTAAAAAGCGAAAAGAAGACTTTAAAAAATGGAGAGTTATTTGAATTAAATTTATCAAAAGAAGACTTAGCGTCATTTAAGCTGTCGGAAATTAATGGAAAAATTGGAATAATATCATCTTATGAACAAAAATATTCACCAGAGTCTATTCTTAAAGATAAAAATCTTTCACTTAGTAGATCCTATGAAGTAAATGGTATCACTACAAATGAATTCAAAGACGGTGACGATATATTAGTTAGACTAGAACCAGAATTTAGCGCAAATGCATTAAACGGTTCTTATGAGATCATAGACTATTTACCAAGCGGCTTACGCCCTATTGATATAGAAGGAAATGGGTATAATCAATTTAACGGGTCCAGGCTCTATCCATCAGAAATAAATGATCAAAAGGTAACTTTTGTACTAAACAGCAAAGATATTACTCAGCCTATCTACTATCATGCCAGAGTCGTTTCGAAGGGTACTTACAAAGCAGAACCAGCATTATTGCAGTCTTTAAAGAGCTTAAAGAGTATGACAATATCAAATGAAGATTCAATCACAATCAGATAATATTAAATCGAGGTTTGCATTACCACTCCTACTCTTTATTGTTTTTTTTCTGATTATATTTAGCCTAATTCCCTCTAGGGGCAATGAAACCGAAACAAAATACCATCAGTCTGCGTGGAATGAATATATTCCTGAGATAGATGCAGCACTTAAAATTAGCCGAGCAGAAAAGGTAGCTGGCTTAAAACACATTTATGGCGGTTTAGTATCACACCATATTCCGACTACCATTCCTTTATTAGTTAATTTCTACAGTAATCTTAAATTAAATCAATCAGTAAAAAACTTTATAATTATAGGTCCCGATCATAATAATTCAGGCGAATCACCCATAACTGTATCGAATGAAAGCTTTTTTACTGAATATGGCGAAGTTAAACCTATAGATGGCCTAGCTATTAAGTTAAAAAATGAAAAATTGGCTAATATTGAGGAATCTCCATTTGACCTTGAGCATTCTGTGGGTTCACAAATATTAATTATTAGCAAAATATTTCCAGGAGCAAAAATAACACCGATTATTATACGCTCAAATACTGACAAAAATCAGGCAGAAGCACTAGGTAAGGAAATAGCCTCATTACTAGATGATGAGACAGTATTAATTGCCAGTGTAGATTTCTCACATTATTTATCTTCAAATCAAGCCTTACCACTCGATCAAATGTCAGGAGAAATAGTGAAGAATACAGATTTAAGCGCGATTTCGCTCATTAAAGCAGACTCTGGTAAAACCTTACTAACATTTATGAAGGCCATGAGCGAAAGAAAAGCATTAGACACTGGTAATTTCACTGTTTTAAATACAAATAATCTTATGCAAAATTCTGATTATACCACTGGATATGTATTCGGTTTTTGGGGCATTAAAATATAAAATCCTTGCCAGTTTTGGATTTTCGGATATAATCATGCTATGGATGAAGACAAAAATGTAAATAAAGCAGGTGACGATGCCGTCACTTCTGATGATGTGACTATAGAGTCAGATGAAACCTTAGATGATAGCGTTTTAGCCGAAGAATCGGCTATTGAGGCTGTGAAAAAGCTAAAGGCAAAGCTAAAAGAGGCAGTAGATGAAAAACAAAAATACTTAGACGGCTGGCAGAGAGATAAGGCTGAATTCCTTAATGCACGGAAGCGTGATAAGGAGGACCTCCTGAACTATAGAAAATTTGCTACCGAAGACGTAGTGACGGAAATGCTTTCAGTCCTTCAGAGTTTTGAAATGGCCTTTGCAAATAAGGAGGCGTGGGAAAAAGCTGATAAAAACTGGCGCACAGGAGTAGAGTATATTTATAATCAAACAAAAGGAATCCTAGAAAAGCAGGGCCTAAAGGAAATTTCGCCACTCGGTGAAAGTTTTGACCCAATGCGTGATGAAGCTATAGAAATAGTTCCTGTGACAGACGAGAAAGAGAATAATAAAATAATTCAGATTATTCAGAAAGGCTATACATACAATGGCAAAATGATCGTCGCTCCGAAGGTAAAAGTCGGAGAATTAAAGAAATAATGTATTTAAAGCTAAAAGTAAAGACTAAGGCAAAGAAAGAAGAGGTGATTAAGGAATCTCCAGACCACTTCTCCGTGTCTATTAAAGAAAAACCAGAAATGAACCGTGCGAATACTCGTATTTTAGAGATTTTCCGTGACTTAAATCCTGGAAAATCAGTAAAAATCGTAAGCGGTCATCATTCTCCATCGAAAATCCTATCCATAGACTAGTGGGAAAAATTTTATTTGACTGTGTTATACTTAGAGCAATAAAATGCCAAAGAAAAGTCTGTTAGCTAAGCATATTTTCATCTCTCTCTTAGTACTAGTGTTATTATTGGCCTTTATTTTTCTCTCTTTTAATCTATTCAGATATATTTCCGAGAATAATGATATTTACATACTTGGCCAGTCTTTATCTACAGATGTCTCCTTCATAAGTATAATAGTCTTCCTAGTTATAGTCGGATTTCTCTCATATATAGTATTTTATTTAATTAGCACAGGAAGGACTAGGATTGCTTTTGCTATAGAAAATGTAGAAATAAAGTCAGCCATGGCAGAGAAACAGTTTGCGGAACTCTATAATAGTGCACCTATTCCATACATTATTCTTAATAACAATGGTGAGATTATAAGACCGAATAAATCCACCCTTCGTTTTTTCGGTGTCGTTCCTGAAGAAATAGTCGGCAAAGATCTTTTTACGTTTGTCTTAGCAGAGGACAAAGATAAAGCAGACCGAATACTTCAGCACTATAAAC
The DNA here is from genome assembly GCA_026395105.1 of Candidatus Tayloriibacteriota bacterium. Classification (GTDB taxonomy): domain Bacteria; phylum Patescibacteriota; class Minisyncoccia; order Phycocordibacterales; family PALSA-1337; genus JAPLZH01. The sequence goes on along the minus strand of JAPLZH010000032.1, from coordinate 6,145 downwards.
TTAATATGCCGATAGATAGGGAGGAATTAAGAATGTTTACGAAGAATGGCTCAGTTAAATGGGTTTTAATTTCCGTTTTTGAAATAAATGCTAAAAAAGGGGACGGCCGTACTGGATTAGCTACTATTTTTGACATTTCGGAGCAGAAACAGCTAGATCAAACAAAAACTGAGTTCATGTCTCTCGCCACACATCAGCTTCGCACACCGCTCGCTACATTAAAGTGGTATTCCGATATGCTTTTATCACCGAATTTCGGCTCGCTTACTGATAAGCAGACTGAGTATGTAAAGACTATTTACAAAGTAAATCAGGACATGATAGACCTCGTGGACACACTTCTAAACGTATCTAGGATCGAAATCGGAACGCTTTCTGTTAACTTAGAGTCTACGGATGTCCCCCTAATAGCTGAAAGTATTCTAGGTGAATTAGCGTCACAAATTACGAATAAAAAGATAAACATTGTTAAGCAGTATAATGATTCACTTAAAAATATTAAGAGCGATCCGAAACTTTTACGCATTATCATACAAAACCTTATGACAAATGCTGTAAAATACACGCCAGAAGGTGGTACAGTCACTTTGACCCTTATAGAGACAGCTAATTCTAAACAAATTTCCGTAGCAGACACCGGCCTCGGAATTCCGAAGAATCAGCAGGATAAGATTTTCACTAAACTTTTCCGTGCGGATAATGTAAGAGATATTAGCAGTAGTCAAAGTACCGGTCTCGGCCTTTATCTGATAAAATCATTAGTGAAAGTGTTAAATGGAAATATTAGTTTTGAGTCGAAGGAAAATGAAGGCAGTACGTTTACTATTACTTTATAAATAAATTTTATGGATATAATTAAATTAAATAAGACAGTTTTAACGGTAGATGACGATGATAATCTAAGAAACGTTCTAGTGGATAAATTAACAGTAACAGGCTTTGAAACTCTTTCAGCAGCAAACGGGGAAGAAGGTTTAAAAATAATTTTAGAAAAGCATCCAGATGCTATTTTACTAGATGCTTTAATGCCAAAAATGAATGGCTGGCAGGTACTAGAAAAACTCCGCGAAGATGAATGGGGCAAAACGGCAAATGTGATAATGCTCACTTCCTTAGAGCAGGTGGATTTTATAGCACATGCTATGGAAAAAGGCGTATTTACCTATATCGTAAAATCAAATCTCGTCCTCGATGACGTTATAAAAATAGTAAAAAATACTTTACATATTTGATATCATTATATTAGTTATTGAATAATACTAATAATTGAGCTATAATTGTTCCAAAATGGCACAATTAAACTAATATTATGACACAATTAACAAATAGACAGAAAAAAATAATTGATTTTATTACCGCAAATGAGACAGTGCAAAACCAGGAGATAGTGAAGTTTTTAGAATCAGAAGTAGATAAGACATCTAGAGAGACCGTGGCTAGGGAACTTTCAGTACTCACAGATCTTAGAATCATAGAAAAAGAAGGAAAGGGTAGATCTGTTTCGTATAGAATGAGAGGAGTTCATCCATTATTAAAGGTAATGGATTATGAAGAATATATATCTCGTGAACCGGATATTCGCTCCAAAGATGCTATCTTATTTAAAACAGAGATATTTTCTAAATTAGACGGAATATTTAAAAAAGACGAAATAAAAGAATTAACAGAAAAAAATAATTTATATTTAGAGCGAAAAAAAGATCTTCCTTTTGCCATAATTAAGAAAGAACTAGAAAGAATTACTATAGAACTATCATGGAAATCCTCAAAAATAGAGGGTAATACTTATTCGCTAATAGACACAGAGGTTCTTATTAAAGAGAATAAGAAGGCGGAAGGGCATGGTGATGGTGAAGCCGTGATGATTCTAAACCATAAAAAAGCGATAGACTACATTTTCGATAATAAGGATAAGTTTAAAGTGCTTTCTTTGAGAAGTATAGAGGATATACATAGAATACTTATAGATGGCCTAGGTGTTAATCACGGGATGAGGTCTAGGGCTGTCGGCATTACAGGTACTCAATATAGACCTTTAGATAATCAGCATCAAGTCAGGGAAGCTTTGGAAAATGCCGTTTTGGAGATAAATAAGGCAAAAGATCCATGGAGTAAGGCGCTCATAGCGCTCATTATGATTTCATATATTCAGCCATTTGAGGATGGGAATAAAAGAACCTCGCGTATTATCGCTAATGCTTGCTTTATAGCCCACGATATCTGCCCACTGTCACTAAGAAATATTAATGAAACTGAGTATAAAAAGGCCATCACAATCTTTTACGAACTACAAAATGCTACATATATGAAAAAACTATTTTTAGAACAGTTCGATTTTTCAATTAAAAATTATTTCCTATAACGAAAATTGAAGAAAACTGAATTTTTTGCTATAATGCAAACGTAGTAAAATGTAATGTTAATTAATCGCCCACAAGCAAAAGTCGTCGAAAAGCTCCTCTTTAATAAAGATGGCGCTTTAGTTCGTGCTTTCTTTGCTGTTTTAGAGTGGGAAGGACAGTATTATGTAAAGCTTTTAAGAACAGAAGAAGTCGGAAATACTGATTTCACTACTCCGACTACGTGTTGTTTGCCATCTCCATTTACGGAAACTGCTATAATCGCTCCGAAGAAACTACTAGGAGATCATATAATTTCACCTTTTAAAGATTTTAATTTTTTAACTATTCAGTTTACGCGGGCGCCATCTCATTAATATCGCTTTTCTAAATTAGAAATTATTAGTTATTAGTCGACATTAATTTAATTCAAAATGAGTAAAATAATCGGAATAGATCTAGGAACTACGTTCTCGGCTGTAGCCGTTATGGACGCAGGGGAACCGAAAATCCTAGAAAACGCAGAGGGTTCTAGAACTACTGCTTCTATAGTCGCAGAGTCTAAAACCGGCGAAAGAGTAGTGGGCCAGCTCGCACGTAGACAGGCAGTAACGAATCCTAAAAATACAGTTTTCCAAATAAAGCGCTTTATCGGTCATACTTATGATGAACCGGGAGTGCAAAAAGACATTAAAAACGTCCCATTTGAAACCAGAAAATCGGAAAACGGCGGAATAGAGGTAAAAATGGGCGAGAAATGGTATAGACCAGAAGAAATCTCCGCAATGATCCTCCAGAAGCTAAAGAATGATGCTGAAGCTAGACTGGGCGAAAAAGTTACTGAAGCTGTTATCACAGTACCTGCTTACTTTAACGATAGCCAGAGACAGGCTACTAAGGATGCCGGAAAGATAGCAGGACTAGATGTTAAAAGAATTATAAACGAGCCTACAGCAGCGGCGCTCGCCTACGGTTTTAACAAAAAGAAGGATGAGAAAATAGCAGTGTTTGACTTCGGTGGCGGAACATTTGATATTTCCGTTCTAGAAGTCGGTGATGATGTTGTAGAAGTGAAGTCTACTGATGGAGACTCTCACCTCGGTGGTCGCGACATAGATGCAAAGATTGTGAATTTCCTAGCAGATGAATTTAAAAAGGAGTCTGGAATAGATGTGAGAAGAGACCCTCTCGCTTTGCAAAGGCTCGATGAAGCTTCAGAAAAGGTAAAGATAGAACTCTCTACTGCCGTGCAGTCAGAGGTAAATATTCCATTTTTAACCTCAGATGCAAATGGTCCTCGACACTTCCTCTATAATATGACTAGAGCGAAATTAGAAGAACTTTCCCAGGAATTCATAGACAGAGCTATTATGATCACTAAGCGTGCTCTCGAAGCCTCACCATTTAAGATGAATGAGATTAATGAAGTGGTGATGGTGGGTGGTCAGACTAGAATGCCTGCTATTCAGGCAGCTGTTAAAACTCTATTCAGCAAAGATCCTCATATGGGCGTGAACCCCGACGAGGTGGTTGCGGTAGGCGCGGCGATTCAGGGTGGTATCCTCTCTGGTACCACTAAAGACATCCTTCTTTTGGATGTCATTCCGCTTTCATTCGGTATAGAGACTATGGGTAGCATTGCTACGAAGCTAATAGAGAAGAATACTACTATTCCCACTTCTCGCTCCCAAGTCTTCTCCACAGCAGCGGATAATCAAACTTCAGTGGAGATTCATATCGTTCAGGGCGAGCGAGCAATGGCCTCTGATAATAAATCTCTCGGCAGATTTATCCTCGACGGAATTCCGCCAGCTCCACGCGGTATGCCTCAGGTAGAAGTTACCTTTGACATAGATGCGAACGGTATCCTAAATGTCACGGCAAAGGATAAGGCTACCGGAAAGGCAAATTCTATTAAGATTCAGGCGAATTCTGGGCTTTCTAAAGAGGAAATCGAAAAAATGAAAAAGGAAGCTGAAGAGAAAAATGTCGAAGATCAAAAGAAGCGCGAAGAAGTAGAAATTAAAAATTCTGCTGAACAGCTTACCTACAAAGCCGAAAAGGCTTTGAAAGACGGAGGAGATAAAATTCCAGCAGATATTAAGAAGTCTATAGAGGACAAAATATCTGCACTTAAAACAGCAAAGGCTGGCACAGATCTAGCGGTTATTAAAAGTGCTAGCGAAGCATTATCCACCGAACTTTCAAAGGTTTATGAGGCCATTCAGAAAGCTGGGGGTAACGCAGGGGCGGGTGCTGGTCCTAGCGGAACGGAGCCTGAAGCAGGTGCTGGTGCAAACAGCACGGGTAACGCAGGGGAACAAAAAGGCCCAGAGGGAAATGTGAGAGATGCTGAGACAAAGTAAATTAAGCTAGTAAATATAGCATTCTAAAATAGTGTTCGGAATAGACCAGAGTAAAAATCTGGTCTATTCTGCTTTGAATATATAGACACTGACTTTACTAGGATGTCAATGAATAACTTGCAGACTACGCTGTATTTGCTATACTATTCTGCCATGGGAAAAGACTATTATAAAATACTAGGCGTAGATAAAAGCGCATCAAAAGACGATGTTAAGAAGGCTTTCAGGAAGCTGGCCCATGAATATCACCCTGATAAGAAAGGCGGAAATGATGCGAAATTTAAGGAAATTAGCGAGGCATACAGCGTACTTGGTGATGATGCAAAGAGAAAACAGTTCGATACATTCGGTTCAGCTGGTCCCGGATTTAATCCAAACAACGGGGCTGGCGGTTTTAATGCGCAGGACTTTAACGGCTTCGATTTTTCAGGTTTTACACAGAGCGGATTTGGAGGGCAAAATGGTCAGGGTTTTGAATTTGATCTCGGAGACATTTTCGGAGAATTTTTCGGCGGACGAGGGGGAAGGAATCATGAAAAGAGGGGAAATGATATTTCAGTGGATATAGAAATCACTTTTGCTGAATCAGTTTTCGGAGTTGATAAAATTATCACATTAACTAGACCGACCGTCTGTGATATTTGTAAAGGAACTGGTGGAAAGCCTGGGACTGGAATGAAGACTTGTGATGTCTGTAAAGGTAAAGGTAAAGTAAATGAAGTTCGCAGGTCTATTTTTGGTAATATTTCGACCACACATGTCTGTGAAAATTGTCAGGGTGCTGGCCAGATACCAGAAGTTATTTGCACTGAATGTAAAGGTGAGGGAGTACGCACGAAAAGAGAGGATATAAAAGTACATATTCCCGCCGGAATAGATAGCGGTGAAATGGTAAAGCTAAATAGCTTCGGCGAGGGAATTTCTAAAGGCAAATCAGGTGATCTCTATGTGAGAGCTCATATTAAGCCACATAATATTTTCAAAAAAGACGGAATGAATTTAGTGATGGATTTGAATATCAAATTAACTACAGCTATTACAGGTGACGAAATTTCTATAGAAACTCTAGACGGTCCACTCATAGTGAAAATTCCAGAGGGAATAAATCACGGTGAAATTCTACGCGTAAAAGGCAAAGGTGTATTAAATGAAAGGCACGGCCTCAGCAGTGCTAGGCGCGGAGATCTAATGATTAAAATCTTTATTACTATACCAAAACGTGTTTCAAAAACCGCCTCAAAGCTCATAGAAGAATTAAAAAAGGAAGGAATTTAGGTGAATACAAATATTTACTATCGGTAGTAACCCCTCACACCCCTTTTAAGTAAGACGTCATCGTGCCCTGTTGTTTGTATGACATTAAGACAGACAGAAGTATAGCTAAGGTCTCAGCAGTCTTCTCTCTGAATGAACCGAATGATATTTTCCTCTTAAGTACAA
>JAPLZH010000014.1 GCA_026395105.1 Candidatus Tayloriibacteriota bacterium | reverse complement strand
ATTGCAGATCCTGCGCTATACATTTTCTCAATACAAAACCTCTCTCCAAAAGACAAATGATGATATTTCATATGACAATTAAATTAATTATTTTGTTAATACATTAATTCTACTGTCCTACTTCAAAGGTAGCTAGTTCAGGAAGGACTACTATTTCCGATTCCGACATTCCCATTAGCCAAAATTCTCATCGCTTCCGTTCCCTGATTTACAAAAAAAGCATGTTGTCCATTAGTCCCTGCTTGATACTCCATTAAATTCGACGATATACCAATACCATATCTGACAGAACCACCAGTGAACATATCCCATTTAAGATTACCTACAGTCCCTGGAGTGTTGTTTCCATATGTTCCACCCAAAGAAACATTTAAAGGAGTAGTTGTTGCTGTTATTGTAGTATCTCCAAACTGGGCACTACCATTTACAGATAATAATCTAGTTTGGCTCGTAGTCCCAATTCCCACATTTCCAGTATTATAATAAATGTTTGATCCAGAAGTCGTCCACTGAGATGAGCCTCCAGCAGAAATCCCGAGTGATGAAGTAGAGACTAGATTATAACCTCCTGACGCATTTCCCATAAGTAACTTACCGAAGGTAGGAGCGGTGGAAGTTCCTGTACCGCCGTTCGCTATTGGCAAAGTTCCAGATACATCAGAGGCGGAAGCTAGATTAATAGTAGAAGTGCTGATTAATCCGTTAGTAGCTCTTAGTAAGCCAGAGAGAGAAGCGACAGAAAGGGCATTAGCATAGATAGTTCCAGTGGATGTGATATTTCCTCCGAACCATCCGTTACCACTTACGGTTAATAGAGATGATGGGGTGGATGAGCCGATGCCGACGTTTCCATTTACAGTCGATATAAAAATAGCGGAGGTAGCGGTTAAAGTATTACCGTTTGCAGAATAGAAAGGAATTTGGCCAGCTAGGCCATTATTAACAGTTCCTGATGCATAGCCACTTCCAGCAGAAATCCCGAGTGATGAAGTAGAGACTAGGTTATAACCTCCTAATGCATTTCCCATAAGTAGCTGGCCGAGGGTAGGGAGAGTAGAAGTACCAGTACCTCCTTTAGCGATAGGGATGATACCAGTAGTAGAAGCTAGGTTTTTATCAGTAACGACGAGGGACCAGCCGGTAGATGAACCTGTGTTATTTTGTTTGATGTATATGTTACCTGAAGAGTTGTCTACAGTCAGATCACCTAGATGTCCCACTATGTTGTTTTCTGGAGTGGTATTAGTCTGGAAGAAGGAAGTGAATCCCGCGGTGTTCTGAAGAGTAAAGAGAGGAGTGGTGACTGCATTTGAGTTAGAGCCGATAACTAGACTTTTTATAGTCGTGGAAGCGAATGCAGAAGTTCCTAATACAGAAAAGTTTCCGATAATGCTAGAGGTAGATGTGGTGCTAGACATGGAGAAGGATGCTCCGCTGTAGGCACCTGTGTTTATATTAAAATTTAGTAGATTATCCAGTGCCAGAAGATTATTCGCTGTAGCTGAAGTAGTAGCTGAAATTCCGTTAACTATTCCAGAATTTATAGCAAAAGGGGCTGAGGCTAAGCGTACTCGAGGAGTAGCTTCTGTATCTGCACTAATCTTTACTCCGAGCCAGAGATTATTTGCATTAAAGTTTAAGTATGCTGGAAATGCTGTTCCTGATCCTAACTGTACGTTAAAGTATCCGTTTGAATCTGGAGTAACTGAGAAAGTATCTGTCCAGAGTAGAGATCCGTTTGAGGATGGTGTGTCTAGGGGGCTTCCGAGGGTCGAGGAGTTATAGACAGAGAAGGTTATGGTGGTTAGGGTGGTGATCGGGGAACCTGTAGCATTTTCGAGCTTTGACTGATAGTTTAAAAAGTTAGGGACGGAGGCAAAAGCCACTCTCACTGAGAAGAATATTGAAAAACTTAATATTATTAGTAATAATATTATCTTCTTCATTTTTATGGCATTTTCAGAAGATTATTTATATGTTTTATACACACAAATTCGGCAATTATTTCCTTAAAAAGTACAGCAAAAATTTTTTTCATTTAATAAAAGTGAAATATGCTAAAAACCCTTTGACTTACTAGGTAATTTTAACATTTTCACCCCCCCTATTTGAAGTAATTATTTGGGGAAAACTCTCCAAATCTCACCTGATTTATTTGCTATATAGGTTTCTGATTTACCCTTATTATCTATGGTTATTTCGACCACCTTATCAAATCTTTCATTCAGTTTATCTGAAAAGTATGGTGTAATGACTTTTACATCACTGATTTTCATATCTTGTGAAATAACATTTGCCTTATTTTCAATAGAATTTACTTTTTCAAATGCTAAAAATAGGCTGTTATACATATTCGCATCGAAGAAAATATCCGAATTTCTATTTTGCACAAAGTATAAAGTTTTATGCAAATTTGGACTAGTAACTTTTATGCCGATTTTCTCATTTACATTATCAAAACTGAAATTTCCACCATCACTCGTTTTTATGGATGTATCGCCGACGACTAAATCCACTCCATTTACCGCCTGATTATTTATAGGATCTAAAACCTGCCCGCTGACATTAGAATAATTATCTGAATTTAGTCCATTATTCTGGCCGATGAAAGAAGAGAAGAAAAACATAAGTGCGATGAAGGCCAAAAGTGCGGAAAGAATTAATAATTCATTCCTTGCGAAAATCATTTTATCAACTGCCACAGAATTCAAACTAAGTAGGATGAAAATAATTATCGAGAGGATAATAATGATAACGAGAACACTATTCGGCAAAGCGGTGCTGACTCTGTCCATTATTTGTTTATCAATTTTCACGACAGTAGTAGTAGAGTTAGTCGTTGTCGCAGGAGAGCCGGATGAAACTAATTTCGTTACTTCTTTTGTTAAATAAATAGGCAAAGTCTGATACTGGATTACAGGATAACTAACATAGACAGTGTTCGTGGCATATCTAATACTTCCTCCGCTACTACTACGCGTCGTCGTAACATTCGTCACTGAAGCAGTCCCATTACACTTTTGTGTAGTCCAATTCCATGTAGTATTAGAGCCACAGAATGTCGATCCTTCTACCACCGCAGGCCCCGCCATGGAATATGAATCAGAAAAATCCGGCATAATATTTCCGGCTATATCTTTGCTCCAGATTCTAAGTGCCACGGATTCGCCTGTCGTATAGGAAGAAATCGGTATATCGAAAATTAAAATATTACTAGAGGTAGAAGTTAGAAAAGATGTGAAGTCATTACTAGAGGCAAAAGAAATGTTCGTTTCTATTCCAGTTCCGCTATAAGAAATATTCGCCGCTCCGCCACCCTTCGTATAATAATTTCCATTCACTAGAATTACTGTATTATTTTCATCTACTCCAGAGCCGTCATCAGATAAAACCAAATGCATCGTTCCACCAGAAAGCGGAACTCCGTGATTCGGAGATTCAGTTACACTCGGTGGGTTTTCATCAGATGTTTGAAAAGAATATGGATAGGCAGTCATAGTATTTCCGGCTAAATCTTTACAGCCAGAAATATTCACAGAGACAGTTTCATTTTGTGCAAATGGAGACGCCGGAGTTATGAGAAATCTCTTACCATAATCCACATCAGTCACTGTCACCGTCGGCGAAACAGATGTATACACTACATCAGGCCCCCATGAAGGCGCGGAGACATTTATAGAGCAGGTGGTCGGATCTACTCCGCTTCCAGAAACACTAGCTGATTTTTTATCTAAAACATTTATAGTGATGCTCGTAGTATTCGAAACACTACTTTGTCCAGCTGTAGGGCTGACAGCCGTGGCCGTCGGTGCTCCGGTATCTGCTTCAGTCGTAAATGTCCAGGTCTTCTGATCCATTGTATTCGGACCATTCGTCTCTGCATCATTTATTCCAGCTACCACCTGATTCGAAGATGCGCGATCCTGAAATCCGGCTATTCTTACTGTGTATGTAGTATTATACTTCCAGTTCCTATTATCTCCGATTCCGGGATACATCGGACTATCTGGGTCTACTGTCGCATTACAAAGAGAATTCCAAGTCCCCGAACAGGCAAAGTTTGTACTAGAAATTATGCTCGTAGCTCCACTTCCATCGTTCATTTGTACTACCCTACCGGCCGAAGCAGAATTCACTCCAGTTCCCACTCCTGTATCATCCCCTTCACCATTCTTACTATCTCTTAAACGGAATGGAAATACACTGTCTACAGTTACACCATTTACTCCATCTGCTATGGCCGTAGTTTGTCCGTATGGTTTCTTAATATCGGCCCAGATATTTATCTTATAATCCTCCTTATTATTCATATAATCCAGACCGTCTCTGTAAATACCTGAATCTATAGTACTACCAGAGGTATAATCTATAGTAAAAGTAGATACAGGCACACTTCCGAAAATTCCTGTAGGTTTTAATGCTGACATCTTAACTGTGGCGTAACTTTTTGCCCCACTCACATAAACTCCGGGATTTCCGTATCCGCTTAATGTTAATCTACCGACCGCATTATCAATGTTACTTCCAATCCAGTTCTGATAAGCAGAAAGCATCGTTAAACTACTAGCGCTAACTTTATTCTTATCATAGAGCAAAATGAAGTCGGCGGCATTTGACGGTTCGCTCGAACCTATAAATGCATTAATGTTATAAGTCACATCCTGTCCGACATAGTAATAATTCCCGCCGTCTCCAGTATTATCTGTCCCAGTCTGCGTCTGTGTAGCTAATCTAAACCAAAAGTCTCCGCTCCCTGTCGGCAAATTCTCAGCGAACACCGTGCCAGCAGTTAGGAGGAAAAGAGCGAGGATGAAGATTTTTCGATTTAATTTCATAAATAAATTATTAATTATTTTTCATTTATTCGGCTACTATTCACCAATCTTACCAAAATTCTTTAATAAAGCTGATAAATCTCCACCATTCACTGTCGTGTCATGATTTAGATTTGCCCTATTTCCATTTCCTGTAGAATCAGAATTATTAAACTGAGAAAGGATTATAGAAAGATCAGCACCGTTCACCTTATCATCACCCATCTCTGCGATATCAGTCGGCATAGTATTCACGGGAATAGAACCATTAATGTCTCCTATCATTAATTCTATAGTACCTTTCGTAGATGTAGCACCGTTACTTTGCGAAAAGTTTAATTCATTCGTTCCGCTAGCCACAGTTATGCTTTGAAGTTTTTTAGTCAATGTTTGATGACCTTTAAAGACGAAATCATAAGTACCAACACCGATATTAGAAATGGTTAGGGGTGCTAAATATGTACCGTCTGGGCTAGAAGTAGCTAAACTAGTAACGGCTATTAACTGCATCGAGGAGGGGACAGTCGTCGTGCTACCTGCATTTCGAACACCTATATAGAAAATCAAACCATCATTAGTTCCGACTGGCCCAGTTCGAAGTTCCGGAATAGCCCATTTTAAAACGAACTGTAGTGAACTAGTTCCCGTGCTCGTAGCATCCACTATCCACCAGTTTCCATGTTTAATAACGAAATTCGAACTGGTAGATTTACCGACACCAGGTGCACCAACCTCAGCCTTAAATTTAAAATTCGAAGAACTGGCTGAAAAATCCGTCGGCCCAGTATTCTCAGCTTTTGCGGAAAAGTTAGTGGAGGTAGCGGCTAAAATGAAAATTGGAAAAAAGAGAATGAGCGTCGGTAAAAATAATCTTATTAATCTCTTTGCTCTTATATATATCACCAGAGTATTATACCAATATTGCGAATTTACCGAAATGTGGACAACCCTTTATAAATCCCCACTTTTTTGCTAATATGAATGCATTATGGCAAATTTTAAAGAACCGAATATCGATGCGAAGTTTTTAAAGCCCTATGACTCGGCTGGAACTGAGGAGGCGAATTACTCCGCATGGGAAAAAAGTGGATACTTTAATCCTGATATTTCGGTTAGAAAGGGCGTGACGAAGCCTGATGCGAAAGCTTTTTCGATAGTTCTACCACCTCCGAATGTGACGGGAACTTTGCATATCGGTCACGCTGCCATGCTCGCTATAGAAGATATAATGGTTCGCTTTGCCAGAATGCGTGGAATGAAAACTCTCTGGCTTCCGGGAACTGATCATGCGGCTATAGCTACGCAGTCTAAAGTCGAAGATATTATTTACAAAGAAGAGAAAAAGCGTCGTCATGAAATCGGCCGTGAAGAGCTTCTTCGTAGGGTTAATGAATTCGCCTCGAAAAGTCACGACACTATAGTCTCCCAGACTAAAAAAATGGGCGCCTCTATAGACTGGTCTCGTGAAGCATTTACACTGGACGAAAAAAGAAACTTTGCCGTTCGAACTGCTTTTAAGCAAATGTATGATGACGGCCTCATTTTTAAGGGTCATAGAATAATAAACTGGGATCCGAAGGGTCAGACGACTATTTCTGATGATGAAATCGTTTATAAAGAAGAGAAAGTTAAGTTTTACTATTTCAAATACGGACCATTCATCATAGGCACCTCACGCCCTGAAACTAAATTCGGAGATAAGTACGTAGTGATGCATCCGGATGATGGGCGCTATGCGGATTTTAAGCATGGGCAAAAGATTGACTTAGAGTGGATAAACGGACCGATTTCCGCGACGGTTATTAAGGATAAATCCATAGACATGGCCTTCGGAACCGGTGTTATGACTATCACTCCGTGGCATAGTAATGTGGACTTTGAAATCGCAGAGCGATATAAGCTGGATAAAGAGCAGATTATCGATAAGACTGGCCGACTTTTGCCTATAGCAGGAGAATTCGCAGGGCAAAAAATCACAGAAGCCCGTGCGAAAATAGTAGAGAAATTAAAGGCAAAGGGACTGCTCGAAAAAGAGGAAGACTATACTCATCAAATAGCTACAGCGGAGCGAACTGGCGGAATTATAGAACCTCAGATTATGAATCAATGGTTCATCGCCGTTAATAAAACTTTCAAAGCGAAAAATTCTAAATTAAAAGGCATTAAGAAAGGTCAGGAAGTTACTTTAAAAGAATTAATGCTCACTGTCGTAAAAAATGGTCAGACGAAAATACTGCCAGACCATTTTGAAAAAGTTTATTTTAACTGGATAGAAAATTTACACGACTGGTGCATTTCTAGGCAAATTTGGTATGGCCACAGAATTCCTGTTTGGTATAAAAAATCAGAAAAGAGTGGAGAAAAAGGCGGAGACTCCGTCTCCGAAACATACTGCGGAGTGGATGCGCCTACGGGCGACAGCTGGACTCAGGATGAAGATACGCTGGATACTTGGTTTTCATCCGGCCTTTGGACATTCTCTACTCTAGGCTGGCCGGATGCATGGGATGCTGTGACGGGAGAGGCGAAAAAAGGCAGTGATTTAGCCGTATTTCACCCTACATCTATTCTAGAGACGGGCTATGATATTCTCTTTTTCTGGGTGGCTCGTATGATTCTCATGTCCACATATTTACTCGGTGACATTCCTTTTGAAACAGTTTATCTTCACGGCTTAGTTCGTGACGGACAGGGACGAAAGATGAGTAAGTCTCTCGGAAATATTATAGACCCAGTGGACTTAATTAATAAATACGGAGCAGATGCAGTCAGACTTTCGCTTATCATAGGCACGAGCCCAGGAAATGATTTGAAACTTTCAGAAGATAAAGTGAAAGGTTATAAACACTTTGCAAATAAAATCTGGAATATTTCCCGATTCGTCCTTTCCTATGCTGGAGATGTACCATATGAGGAAAACTTTGCAAAATATTCTGAAGCGGATATGAAACTAAATGAAGAAAGGAGCGCACTTATAGAAGAAATTACGAAAGAAATGGAGGAATATAAATTCTATATAGTCGGAGAGAAAGTTTATCAGTATATTTGGCGCAGATTTGCTGATCAAATACTCGAAGAGAGCCGTCCTGTCCTCGAAAAAGGCACACCCGAAGAAATTCTCTCCAGAAAACAGTTTTTACAGCACACTTTGGTAAAAATGCTTCTCGTTTTACATCCATTCATGCCCTTCGTAACTGAAGAAATCTGGAAATCCATGCCGGTCGGAAATAAAAAAGATTTCCTCATGTTAGAAAACTGGCCTTTATAGTATAATATCTCTACATGCTTCCGATTCAGTATTATATCTATGCACTTTTGGCCGGAATAATTCCCTCTCTAGTGTGGCTTTATTTTTGGCTAAAAGAAGATAGTATTTGCCCTGAGCCGAAAAGAATAATTTTTTTCACATTCCTCGGAGGAATGATGATGGTGATTTTAGTCATACCTTTCCAGTCTCTTTGCATGAAATATTTTCCTGATTACCGCATACAAATACTATCCATGGCCTTCCTAGAAGAAACATTTAAATTCTTAGCTGTTTATTTCTTTGCCATTTATGGAAGAGAAAAATTAAACGAACCTATAGATATGATGATTCTTATGATAACGGCAGCACTAGGCTTCGCTGCGCTAGAAAATGCTCTATATATATTTACACCTATTTCTAACGGTCATTTTATGGAAATTCTAATCGGTGGAAATATGCGCTTCCTCGGAGCGACGCTCGTTCATGTGGCTTCGTCGGCAGCTTTCGGTTTTATGATAGGAATAGTGGTTTATCATGCGAAAATCTGGAAAGTTTTATTAGGGATTGTCGGGCTAGTGCTCGCGACGGCATTGCATACACTCTTTAATTTATTTATAATTAGAACAACAGGTAAAGATGCATTTATAGTTTTCTCATTCGTCTGGGTAGCGGTAGTCATAGTACTTATGATGTTCGAGGAAATTAAAAGAATCCATCACCCGACAGAGGTTAATATTTAAATAAAAAAATGTCTAAAGAAAAAAAATCGTTCTTTGATCGCTTAACTGGCACAGTGAATATAAAAGATGAAAAGATGATTCTGGAAGAGGAAGAGTCAGAAGGTGCAGATGAACCGGTGACTGATAAACTTTCGAGTAAACATACTCCGACAGCTGATTTATCATGGGAGGATGAACAAGATGCTGAATTAGCTATAGATATGTATCAAACGGCCGACTCTGTCATTATAAAGGCTTTTATAGCAGGCGTTTCTTCTGATGATTTAGATGTAAATATTACTAGAGAATTAGTGACTATTAAAGGCGTCAGAAAGCCTGAAAAGATGGTACACGACGAAGACTCTTTCGCCAGTGAGCTTTTTTGGGGCTCATTTTCCCGCACAGTCACTTTGCCTTTAGAAATAGACGTGGAAGAGGCGGACGCTGTTCAGAAACTTGGTCTTCTCACTATCACAATGCCTAAGCTCGATAAAAAAAGGCAAATGAAACTGAAGGTGAAGTCGAATGGGAATTAGCGGCCGATTTTAGCTCGGTTTCCCGCAAATGAAAATGATGGAGGCACAAATATACATTTCGTTATTTCGGCGATTTTTTCTAAATATGCGAGGCTCGGAATAGATTTTCCGTTTTCTAAGCGGGCGATGTTTGACTGTTTACAGCCGAGTTTATCAGCCAGATCTTTTTGCGAAAGACGTGAATGAACTCTAGCCATGGCGATATTTACGCCGAGTGTCGCCTGCCATTCTTTAATCTTTTTGTCCTTCTGAAGCTCCTTCAGTTTATCTCCATAAATGTAGGGGTAAAATTTCATTTTTTTCGGTTTCCATTGCATGGCTTTATTTAATTATTTAATAAAGTTAGACCGAACTCACACTTAGCGAGGCAAAAAATCTAACCGATTTTTGGCATCTATCTCCCCACTTTTGAAACATACCATACCATGGTCTAAAATATACCATACAGTGGTATATTTCGAATGTAACCACATGATGCCAAAAAAGACCGCCGTT
The DNA here is from genome assembly GCA_026395105.1 of Candidatus Tayloriibacteriota bacterium. Classification (GTDB taxonomy): domain Bacteria; phylum Patescibacteriota; class Minisyncoccia; order Phycocordibacterales; family PALSA-1337; genus JAPLZH01. The sequence continues at coordinate 17,362 of JAPLZH010000014.1, read as the reverse complement.
TTTTCTAATTTTTACCTTTTTTCAATCTCCAAAAACTCCCTTAAAACTGGTGCCGAGGACCGGGGTTGAACCGGTGACCCCACGCTCTTCAGGCGTATGCTCTACCAACTGAGCTACCTCGGCATATTAAATTTTTTGACTAAACGGCACCTAACCTATTTCTTCAAAGTATCTAAAAGCCCCTTCATATTTTGCAAATCTTTTGCGGCAGCACTCGTGGTGTCGACGGTATTTAGAACATTAGTGTATGCGCCACTAAGCGACTGAATGTATGGCTGGATCAGATAATATGCTCCAAAGGATGCGCCTAGAATCACCACCCAGTACAAAATTCTCATGACCGTAGAAATACGATTCATACTCCTCATGCTTTTGAGAATATTATTATTCTCTTTCGCTAGGCTATAAGTCTCTTCAAGTAAGGATCTCTCTTCTGGAGTCATACGGAAATAGTATAGCAAAAGAGAGGAAAAACGCAAAATTGTGCCGCTGGTAGGAATCGAACCTACATCTATTCCTTAGGACGGAATTGTTCTATCCATTGAACTACAGTGGCGGGGATTGAGAACCCCTTTATGCTATCACAAAACTATTTGATTCCAAGCATTCCTGCTAGTACTTCTTCATCAAAACCGACCACCGGCTCTCCATCTACGACGATAACAGGTACACCTAACTGCCCTGTCTTTTCCACCATTTCCTTTCTCTTTGCTAAATCAGTGCCCACATTATATTCTGCATATTTAACGCCATGAGCCTTCATATATTCCTTAGCGAGATTACAGTAAACACATGTCGGTGTGGAATAAACCTCCACCTTTTTCTCTCCTGTTTTTTCTACTTTTTCTGTTTTTTGTTCTTTTTTCATGGCCTTTTTAATTAATTTTTAAGCGATACTTTTAAGTGGAACAATTATACCAGATGTTTAATTATTTCCAAAAGATAACGGAAGCCGCTGCATTTTCCCACCAGTTTTTTGGGGTATTTATAGGATTCCCCAGGCTTTTCGAAGTCGAAGAGTCTGAATTCACAGCGCTAGTAGTACCTGCATCATCATCTACTATTACGGATAATTCCTCCCCCGGTTTAACGACCCTGAATTTCTGGCGAATTTCTGATTCTACTCCACGATCAGTATTTAAAAACATTATTTGATCCTTTAATTTTTTCTCTTTATCAGTGAGCGTCTTTAACTGCCCTTCCACACGCCTTAATTCTAAATCAGTGGCCACCTTTTTCTGATAAAGTCCGTAAGTAGCCTTTGAAAGAAAAAATAAAAGGACGAGAAGCACCACTCCTGTGAACGGCGAATATATAATTTTTTTTATTCTATTTTTTCTCTGTAATTCGCGCATTTTTTGTACTTATGCTACAATTCTACTACAAATTCAAGAAAACTGTTATGTTATTCCATCATAAAACAAAGAAAGCAGCTAACGCCATCATGATAGTGGTCGGAGTGCTTATGATTATCGGCATGATAATCCTCTATTTCCCAGCTTTGCGCTTTTAATAATCTGATTACTCCCCATTCTTCATCATTTTGACGAAAACTTCCTGAGGAATATTCACTCTGCCCTGCTCTTTTAGGCGCTTTTTGCCTTCTTTCTGCTGTTTCCAGAGCTTCATTTTTCGACTTCTGTCTCCACCTGATAGATGTGCGGCCACGTCACGCTTTAAGGCAGACAATGTTCTAGATGATAAAATTCTGCCCATTGCGCTACCCTGAATCTTCGTCACGAAAAGCTGTTTAGGCAAAGAACTGTAAAGTTTATCCACTCCGCTTTCTGCTTCTACCTCTAATCTCTTTTTGGAAACTATGCGAGTGAATGCCGGAACCATTTCGTCCGCCACTAAAAAGTCTAGGCGCGCTACATCAGCATCACGGAATTCGCCGATTTTATAAGACATTGAAGCGTAGCCGGAGGTGGCGCTTTTAATTTCATCAAAGAAGTTTCGCATAAGTTCGCGAAGAGGCATTTCTAAATGAATAGAATTTCTTCCATCTCCAAAAGTTTCAGAGGAGCCTAGCACCGCTTCATGATCATAAAGCAAAGGCATTAACTGTCCCACATATTCTGCAGGGCTAATAATATTTAGAAAAACCCAGGGCTCTCTCACCTTTGCCACAGATCCATAATCCGGAAAAAGCGAAGGCGAATAGAAAATCTTCGTTTTACCCATTTTATCTGTCACTTCATAGGTAATGCTAGGGGTCGTGACTATAAGTTCTAGATTAAATTCACGGCGAAGGCGTTCGGTGATAATTTCTAAATGAAGCATTCCGAGGAATCCACATCTCATACCGCGACCAAGCGTTCCTGAAGACTCCTCTTCGAATGTAAAAGCAGAATCAGAAAGGCGAAGGCGCTCTAGACCCTGTCTAAGTAAGGCAAAATCATCCTGACTTTCTGGATAAACTGATGCCCAGACTACAGGTGCCGGCGACATATATCCATGAAGCGCAGGCAAAGGCTTTTTAAAAAGAGTTAAAGTATCTCCGACAGAGGCGATTCCAGGCTGTTTAATTCCGGTAACTATATATCCGATCTCCCCCGCCGAAAGTGAATCCTTCGGAGTCTCCGCTGGATGGAAAATTCCAGTTTCTAGAACTATGAACTTTTCATCCGCTGCTTTAAAAAGTAGCTGATCATTTTTGGAAACTGAACCATCTGTGACGCGGACATAGACTATAACTCCGCGATGATTTGAGTATTGAAAATCGAAAACTAGTGCTCTAAAATTATCCCCTTTTATCTCTGCGAATTCTTCCTTCGGTGGCGGAATCCTCTCTATAACTTTGCCTAAAAGTTCTAAAACGCCTTCTCCCGTTCTTCCTGAACATTGTAGGATTTCGCTTTCTTCGCATCCGAGCAAAATGGAAATTTCTTTCTTAGTCTCAGGGACTCGGGCTAGTGGTGAGTCTATTTTGCTTATAACAGGAATGATAGTAAGGCCAGCTTCACGAGCCATAGCGAGTGTCGAGAGAGTCTGCGCCTGAACGCCCTGCGTAGAGTCTACGAGGAGAATAGAGCCCTCTACAGCGCGAAGTGCACGTGATACTTCATAATAAAAATCGATGTGCCCTGGAGTGTCTATGAGGTTTAAAATATAGTTTTCGCCTTTATAGTTATACTCCATGCGAACTGGCTGCATTTTAATAGTTATGCCCCTTTCGCGCTCTAATTCCATAGAATCCAGCACCTGATCCTGCATTTTTCGCTTATCTATAGTGTGCGTCAGCTCTAAAAAGCGGTCCGCTAATGTAGACTTTCCATGATCAATATGTGCAATAATGCTCCAATTCCTTATATGTTTCAAACTATTCCTCAAATCCATGACATTCATCTTATCAAAAATAGGCGAATTGTCATTGTTTTAGGCGATTTTTGTATTCACTTTTGGTCGTTTGACTAAAATACGATATAGTGGTATATATAAATTCGAACAACCTCGGTGTGGTGGTCATTTTTATTAATTAAAATACAAAAAATTAGGAGTCTTTACAATTTGTGCTAGAATACGTGCTGTATGGCAAATAAAGAGAAATACGACGTTTTAATCATTGGTGGTGGACCTGCAGGCATGATGTCAGCGGGAATTGCAAAAAACAAAGGTTTGAGCGTGCTTTTGCTTGAAAAAAATACAGAACTCGCTAAAAAACTCATGATTACGGGTGGCGGAAGATGTAATCTAACTAATGCAGAATTCGATGTCCACGCTTTCCTCGGAAAATTAAAAAATAGCGGTAAATATCTATTCTCCACTTTTGCAAAATTTGATGTAAAGGCTACTTTCTACTTCTTTGAAAAAAGAAATATGAAAATTAAGATAGAGCACGGTAAACGCGCCTTCCCCGAAAATGACCGAGCCTCCTCAGTCAGATACGTTTTAATGAAAAATATGGAAGGAGTGGAAGTCAGAACCGGCGTCTCCGTTTCTGGTTTTGCAAAAGAAGGAAATGAAATTACAGGGGTAAAATTATCTGACGGCACAGTGGTGTCCGCTAAGCACTATATCCTAGCGACTGGCGGAACATCTCATCCAGAAACTGGTTCTACTGGAGACGGATATGCATGGCTTCGCGAAATCGGGCATACTGTTATTTTGCCTAAGCCTTCTCTCGTCCCTGTAGCTACTAAAGAGCTCTGGGTTAAAGATTTACAGGGAGTGACATTAGAAAATGTAAAAGTCACGGTCAAAATTAAGGCAAAGAAGGGTGCGTCAGAAAAAATCGTAAAGGAAAACAATGCTAAGAAAATAGTTAGAATCGGCCGTTTGCTCTTCACACATTTCGGCGTGAGTGGACCGATGATAATAAATTTAAGTAAACAGATCGGCGACCTTCTAAAAAAGGGTGGTAAAGGCAGTGTGGAAATGTCGCTCGACCTATTCCCTGCTTTTGACCATGGCAAAATGAATGAGAAACTACTAGCACTCTTTGAGGAAAATAAAAACAGACTTTTTAAAAACTGTATTTCAGAAATAATTCCAGGAGCGCTCGCTCCTATAGTCATGAAAATGGCAGATATGCATCCAGAAACTTTCGTTCACAGTGTAAGCCGAGATGAACGCATTCTCCTTATAAAAGTTCTTAAGGGATTAAAAATAACAGCGGATCATTTACTCGGTCCAGAGAAAGCTATCGTCAGTAGTGGCGGGGTTTCTTGTGATGAAGTGGATTTCCGCACCATGAAGTCAAAGATTTTTCCTAACCTTTCTTTTGCAGGAGATATTCTAAATATTGATCGCCCATCCGGAGGGTATAGTTTGCAAATCTGCTGGAGCACGGGCTTCGTGGCTGGAGATTCGATTTAGAAATGGTAATTTATAACTATTGGCTGGCGTTTTTGACGTTTTGATTGACTTCTTAAACTAATCTGATATCCTATATGTGGCGCTTGGATGGGCCTTGCCCTCTCACGGTCAATGTTTATCCAAACCGTAGCCAAGTGCCAACAAAACACATCACGAAAGTGGTGTTTTTTGTTAGTCACTTTCCAAATTACTGCTGTTCATTATTCTTTTTCCTCTGTCCTTATTTATTTTCCAAAAAGGAATAATGCTCCAGAAATATATCGGTCCATTCTCTATCTGCTTCAAAACTACTCTAACTCTTTTATTATCCATAACAGCAATAAATTCGTAATATGTTATATCTTTTAAGACTTTATCAGTCCTAGAATTACATCTAATGTCTTCAAAATTCTTTGTATATGATATACCTTGAATAGTTTTTGAATTTTTTATAACTTCTAGGGCAAGGTGAATTAATTTTAAACGAGTAAACTGATCGGCCTGTGATCTAGCGTGATTTTTAGTCTTAAATTTTAAATGTTCTAGTCCCTTTGAATTAAAAACAACCTTAGTATTGATAAAATAAGGGCAATATATTTCTCCGATATTTTTATAAAATATTTCGGCTTTTTCTTTTATTTCTATAAATTTATTATCGTCAAAGTCAATCATTTATAAAATTCATTACCTTACACAGGAAGGCGAGATTTGGTTTTACTCGCGATAGATGAGCTGCTTCAGTTTTTATTTTTGATGCGCTTATGAGCCTACTCATTTGCACATGAACTGGCGACCAGCTAACGCCACTTGTTCAACATATTCACGGAAGAAGAAAGACTCGAGACTATCCTTCTTTCGTTTTTATGAATATGGGGTGATTCAGTTTATTTACACCCACTTGTAGAGCAATACCAGTTTTGATATTTTCATCTAAACTATCCTATTTAGCCCTTTTGCCTTTCAGATATGCATTATTTCCTGCTCGAGAAATTATTTATGCAACTTCCCATATAAGATAACGAGGGATTCGATACTAGTGTGATAATCGAATCCTATAATACAAACATTATACTCCTTCTTAAGAGGCTGTGAAGTTCACATATAATAATTTTTGTTTTGTAAAAGTTTTTTATCTAGGCTCCGCATCAGTGAGCACCACTTTTGCCTTCCAAATCTTTTTATGAAGGGTGGACCAGATATCGCGAAGCTCTTCGCTCTTAAGAAGCCAGAGGACAAATATGCCGGAGGCGATTCCTATAATTCCTGCGAGGAAGCCCTGTAAAAAAACGCCGACCACTGTGTCTAGTGAAAAGACTCCGTCGAAAATATTTAAAAATATGTAGGAGACCGCGCCCATCGTGACCGAACCAGCGAGGGCTCTCCAAAAAGTGCGAAGTGCCCCACCAGAAAATCCAGAAAACTTTTTCTCTATTAATATCCAGAGAACAATTCCATTTAAAATAGAAGCTATGGCCGAACCGAGTGCCAGCATTAGAACCTCATTTCCTGAAACATTCTCTACTCTAAAAACAGAAGCTAGTGTCGTTCGAACCCATTCTGAAGAGCGAAAAATATGAAGGGCGCCGTAGGCAAAGATAATAGTCAAAACGGCAGAAATAGAATTTATTATAAGAGGTGTCGCTGTTTCCTTCGCCGCATAATAAGCGCGGGTAAAAAGCATGATAACTGCCTGAGCTAGAACTGATAAGGCAAAGATGGCGAGCACGGCGGCAGTAAGGCGTGTATTCGACCAGGTAAATTTCGTGCTCGCCCCCAAAATAACACGGACTATCTGCGCTCTTAAAACTACAAATAAAGCTATAACCGGAAGTGACCAGAAAATAATGTGCTGAAGTGCTATACGAATTTCCGAAACGAAGAGCTCCTTTTTGCCTTCTACGAAAAACTTAGCGAGAACAGGAAATGCGGCTAAGGAATAGCTAGTACCGACTATTGCGAGCGGTACGCCCTGTAAATTCGAAGCTAAATTAAATATTGCCACAGATCCTTCTGTCATTCGTGAGGCCATTGCCACTAGGAAAAGTATAGACAGACTTCCTACGCCTAGTGTAAAAGTTCTAGGCAGTGCTAAATACCAAACCTTTTTTACAGAATGCCAAATCACTGGAAAAGTAAGTCTAGGCAAAAGTCCTTTTTCGAGAACTGCTGGAGTCTGGATAGCTACATGGAATAATGCACCTAAAAGTACTCCTAAAACTAAACCGTATAAACCGAAAATCGGATAGAAAAGTATTATTCCGATAATTATTCCTATGTTATAGAGAATCGGGCCAGAAGCATACATCATGAACTGCCTATGTGCCTGCGCGATGCTTCCGAAGAAGTTAGCCACTCCGAGTAAAATAGGCTGTAAAAGAAGTATTCGAGACATCATAATGAGCGTATGCATTTTATCCACACCGAAACCCTTAAAAAACCATGGCATGATATACGGCATGACGATCCACGCTACCACTGATATGACGATTATAGCTAAAGAAAAGCAGGTGAAGATAGAGTTAACGAATTCCTTTGTTTTCTCTTTACTATCCTCCATTCTCTCCACCAGAAACGGGACGAGTACTGATATAGAAACAGCTGAAGCAGCGAAAACGAATATGATGTCCGGAATTTTAAATGCAGCATAATAAAGGTCTAGCTGTGTGCCTGCTCCAAAGTGATAAGTAAGAAGTCTGTCTCTCACGAGTGCGAGAATCTGCGAAAGAATGGCAAAAAAAGCAAGCAAATAGGCAGCCTCATGGAGGCCACCCACTTCTTTGCTTAGAACTTTTAACATCCTCTTAACCATGTTCTAACTATTTCTTTTTCTTAGTGGTCACAGTGCTCGTGGCGCTTGTCGTACTAGCAGTACTCTTTCCATCTATGAGATTCGGAGCGACCGCTGCCTTATTATCAAGGTTTGGGAAATATCCGTTCTGTAAACTATCGATAATCGTATCTACTTCTTTATTATCAGGATTATACTTCTTAATAGCCTGGAACTGTGTTACGGCATCTTTATAATTCTCTTTCTTAGCTAAGCTTAAACCTAGGAAATAACGAGCATTTGAATAATCCGGAATAGAGTTCACGACTAAGGTCAAAGACTGAATAGAGACATCATAGTTTCCAGCTAAATATAATAATCTACCGAGCTCATAATAAAGCTGAGGCTCACGCTTAGGAAGATATTTTTCAATAGCGTAATTCATGGCGTTAGCAGCACTCACGAAATCTTTTTGACTTTCATAAAGCTTAGAAAGGACCACGGCTACATCTACATAATCAGATTTTAATTTAATAGCTGTCTCCAACTCCTTTATCGCACCCTCTATGTCACCATTTAAGAATTCTAAACGACCGAGGGCAAAGTGAATAGTCGGATCTGAAGGATTAATAACCAATGCCTTTGTATACTGCTCTTTCGCCATCTCGAAAGAACCTGGTATCTTCAAATCTATAGAAGCTTCTGCAAATTTTGCAAAAGAAATATAGTTAATGTAATTATTCGGATCTGCATTTATAGCCATCATAGCCGCACTGCTAGCATTTAGATAAGAATTTTTAAATTCCTGAATAGATTCTGGAGTCTTTAAACTGGTATCAGAGGCCACTCTATTCATCTTAAGGATATTAAGGTCTAGAAGTGACTGATAATAAATATCGAAGCCAGTTAAAGATACAGATTTATTCAGACTTATTTCTGCACTAGCGAAATCTGAATTACCATTTGATGTAGCTGACACAGCATCACTGAAGTTTAATGATGCAAATAATCTCTTTCCCTCTTTCCATGTACTTAATAGCATTAAGGCTATTAATACAGAAATAATAATATAAACAGTGATCCTTCCCGAATTAATTCCTTTTTTATTCACCAAAAGGGTCTTAATCTTATTTTGCAGAGACAAAGCAGAAATATACAAAACTGTAGATAACACTGCCAAAGTAAATACGAGTACTCCCGAAGCATGGATGACTAGCATAATCCAAAGGAATAAAGACGAAACTGCAGGAGCATATACTATAAACTTTTTTTCATTTGACAACGTTTTTGAAAAAATAGTTTTCATCGTCCGGAAAGCTAGAAATACTAAGAATATGAGTCCTGCGATGATACCGAGTATTCCAGTAGAAATCATTATAGTAGGAACTATTCCGATAGCATAATTAAAATCACCAGTCCATAGATTTGAATAGTTCGCTTCTTCAGGTCTATTCTTCAAATACTCTCCTATGTAATTATTAGGACCTGGTCCGAAAAATGGATTATCTTTTAACATACCCTTAGTCACACCGAGAGTAATTCCCCATGTAGAAACTGCTCTATCAGGAAAAGTGGCGGAAAAGAAAGTATTCGGTGTTTTTGAGAAATGATTTGCAAACTTTTGGAGATTATCTCCGACAAAGTTAGGAAAGAAAGAGCAGGTAGCAGTGACTATAAAGATAGCGATAAATACCCATGGTATTAGCTTTTTACCTGAATTAAAGAAAGCTACTATTCCTAAAACTAAAGCAAAAACTGTAGAAACCCACCAAAATGCTGGAAACCAAATAGTCAAAGTGATTTCAGTAAATAAACCAAAAGCGATGAGAATATATAGAGTAGTCTTTTCCCATTTACTTAATTCAGTTTTCTGAAGTAAAATTCCGCAGATTAAAGTAATCACTCCAGCTAAAATAGATACATCACTCCATAGTCCTGTCAGATTAATAACATTTCCACTGAATCTAAAGACGATGTTTATGAAATGAAAAAGAATAAAAATAAATCCTAGTATACCTAGTGACTTCCAGACGAGTAAAATTCTCTTCTCAGTATTAAGAAGCATTATTCCGATAAGTGAAAATATGGCAGAAGTCCAAAGAAATGAAGCGGAGATAGATTCCGTACCATAACCAAATAGAGATTTTCCGATAGAACCGCTAAATAGAGACGATACAGCAGCTAAAAGAGCTACTGCATAGAATGAGCAAAGTATATTTTGCCTAGGCAAAGCTAATTTACCTTCCTTATAACGAGAAATACTCCAAGCTATTAATGCGGCCGTCGTACCGAAAATAAATATACTGGCTTTTATAAGATCACTCGGTACGGAGTTTAGTACGAAACCTATAACTAATAATACGATGGTGGCCAGAAAAATACCGAAAGATATTTTATCTGACTTCGAAAGTTGTACATTTTGCATATTAAACATATTATAGCAGTTTTTAAGTTTTTTGTGCAATGCAAAATCCACAGTTTTACCTGTGGATTTTGATATTAGCGCATGATAAGCCGAATTCTGTCTTTTTTACCTTTCGATAAAAAAGGATAGTCATTTATCTGGGCAATGTATTACTACAGAGCTCGAGCAGCACTCCCGCGTCGCTTACGCGACGCGGGCACGGCCTTGCACAGGGGTAAGGATTTAGCCGTTGCACCCTCATGTCACCATGAGATTCATCCGAAAGACTAGCCTCCGGATGCGTCAGTCCTTTCGAATGACGCGTCACTGTTCGCACCTCGCCGGTTTCCCGAGACGGGCGTTACCCGCTACCTTTCTCCACGACCGAAGCCGTGGCTGTGTTCGGACTTTCCTCACTTCTAACCCTCTTTCGTAAAACCGAAGCCCTACTAAGAGAGATAAAAGCGCGACTATCTATACGCAGGCCATATTCTACACTATATTTATATAACTTGCAAATACTCATTTTATGTTATATAATACTGAACGCTGGAAAGTCCAGCTTTGATCTACTCCAAAATCCAAAACTTCAAACCACTAAACAGTCAAAATGAAAGGAAATTCCTGATGATAAATAGGACTAGGAGCCTTCTCCGAAGCTTGTTTTGGGCCTTAATTAGTTTCTTGGCCTTTGCCATCTTAGGAGAAGTGTTCCACAAAAAGCTCGGAGAACCGAGCCCAGTATGGTTCGCATCGAGCATTCTCATTTCGATGCTGGCTCATGAGTTTACACACTGGCTCATGTATGAGATGTCCGGAATTCGCGCGAATATCATTTGCGCTGTGGTGCTAGCCATCACGATCCCGGATAAAGACTCGGCGAAAGCCCTATCTAAACTTCCATGGAGAAGGAATTTCCTTCTTCTGCTCGCTGGTATTCCTGGAACTGCGATTCTCATCGCCGTTTCATGGATACTCGCCAAAAACGGGGAGATGTCGTGGCAACACTTCGAACAAATTTGTTTCATTAACGGTAACATAGTAATGTTCGATCTCATCATACCCGCTGCGGCTGATGGGAGTAAAGTTATGCGCCGGCTCTTAGCTAGTGCACCCGTGGGAGCGACTGCATTTATCCAGAAGACAGCTTTTGGCATCATCGGCCTCACGGTCATGATGTACATAAGTGCAAAGGGAAACCGTTTCCCTTCTTATTGGGGAATGATCCTCATTACCGACTGCTGGTTCGGACACGAACTAAGCGTATGGTTTCGTAGACATGCTTGGCCATGGATGAGAAAGTACCAGTGGTCTCGGTTCATACTCGGCCAGCTCATAAACAAATATGGCGAAAAGCCTGAAGAGTACGACTATCACTTTTCAGAGTGGGAGCGTCTCTGCTGGCTCGCGGTTTACTTAGTAGTCCTCATCGCAGGGGCTGCTATGAAGTATCTGGCTGTTTTCTGAAAAATTAGCCGGAAGAAAAAATGCGAGGATTTCACAAAGCGCGGGCCTTTACGGACCGCGCTTTTTTTATTTATTATACTTTTTTAAATTCTCTGCTGATTCTTTGCCTTATTTGCCTTTAGCTTTTTGCTGTAGCTTCCACCGTCTCTATTTCACAGACGCCACCAGCGCAGGCGAGCTCCTTCTTCACCTCTGTCTCATCATTTATTTCATAAGTGACGATCTTTGAAAAGTCCACATGATCAAAGCGTTTCAAAAGCTCATTATATTTATCTTCATTAATTTCCTCATAAGGAGCGAGCTGATAGACGTGATCATTTCGAGGAAGGAATGATAGACCGCCGATAATATCCCAGTTTTTATAAACCCAGTGAGCCACCTCTATCCATTCATCATTTCCGACGGACACTGTAACGGATGGATTATGCTCTGTGTAATTCACCTTCACATTCTTCCAATACTCCAGCTGTTCTATAGCAGTATGAGTATTTTTAAAGACATCAGTTCCCTTCGGAGCCATTACAGGGAAATCTATAACGAATGTATTCGCGGTGTCTATATTCTGTCCGACTTCAGGATTAAATGGCACGCCCTGATCCTTTAACATTTTAAATAGAGCGTCTGTCGAGGCTATTCTCACACGGCGAATATAGTAGCCAGAGTGGCGAGGATGCATTCCAGAAGAACAGTCTACCGTCTGCGAAAGATTTCCTGAAGGTTTAACGCAGGTTATACATGTAGAATGGGTGATTCCGAATTTCTTTGCATAAAGCTTATTAATCTTAATAGCTTCATCACGAAGTTTTCTTAGAACTTCTGGCTTTCGAACGGTCGGACAGTCCCATTGACCAGTGATGGATACACCGAGCAGTCTCTCTTTTTCGCAGTTAGTCTTCCATTCTTTCGAAAGGTATGGGAAATAGGTCAAAGTGGACTGATAGGTTCCTAGGATAGTAGCGATTCTGATTTTCTTTAGAAGGGACGCCTCTGTATCTGTAGCGCGAGCGACGACCTCTGAAAGGTTACAGAACTGCTTTGACTGAAGAATGATTTCTCCGCAGGGATTCGTACCGAACTGTGGCAAACTTTGCCCCTTAAATAATTCCATTCTTCTCTTAGGCAAAGTGGAAGGCAAACATCCTCGATTAAATATTCCGCGCTCGCCAGTTCCAGACTTCATAAGAGCGACCCATTCATCCATGAATTCTGCAGCTGAGGGCTTCGTGACATAAACAGCAGAATTATTCGCAAGCATTCTCTGAGTATCTGTATTCCAGAACTGACCCTTCTTCGCATCTCTTACTTTTTCATCATCTAAATCTGAAAGTGAAATCATGGCACTTCGGCGAACTCCGCCTGAAACCACTATTTCTCCGATTTTACAAATAACATCATGAACGTCTATGTTTTCTAGGCGTCTTCCCTGCTTCTTTAGGATTTTATCCCTAGAGAAAGTGAGAAGCTGGCGAAGAGGTTCGGGGCCGGAGCTCTTTCCGCCCATTGTGTTTAGACGCGCACCTGCCGGACGAAGCTTTGAAAAATCGAAATCAATGTCTTTTCCATCTGCCCAAGTCTTAAGGCCAAAAGCGAATGCATCACACCAACCCTCTTTGCTATCAGGGATGACATGAGTCGGAAGTTTTTCGCCTGTTTGAATACCGATCTGAGGAAACTTTTGCACATTCTGACTCTCTACTGTCCAGCCGGCTCCAGTTCCGCACATTGATATATACATAATCTCTGCTAAATCCTGAAAACAAGTAGGAGCGATGAATGAACAGTTATATGCGCAGACATTTGTCGCGGAGGCAGCTTTTCCGGCAAATTGAAGGAGGCGCATAGAAGGCATCGATTCCTGTTTTAGAATAGCCTCACGAATTTCTTTGTACTCATTTTCCTTTAATTTATTTCCTAGATTTTCTTTCATGAAGGACATATACCTATCTATAGTCTCTATCCATGTCTCTCTGCGATTCTCTCCTTCTATCCATTTAGAATAAGTTCTGTAGTAGACGAATTCACCGAGCGGATTTTTGAAATATTTTTTACTGTCTTCCGCGAGCTTTTTTACTTTTTCAGGTACCTGAACACCGCGGGCGCGAAGCTTTGCTCTCTCCTCTCTGTATAGAATATAGTGCTTAGAAGCCTTAACATAGTCTGAAAGTATAAGCTCTTTTTCGACGAGGTCCTGAATACCTTCGACAGTTGGAATAAAATCATCAAATTTTTTAGCGATTCTTACGAGTTCGCCGTAGACCTTACTGGCCACGAGCTCCGCTTCTTCGTGAGAACCTTCATTCGTAGACATCATACCTTTCCAGATAGCATTAACTATCTTCTCTACATCGAACGGAACTAATTCTCCGTTTCGCTTTTTGACGACTTTTATAAGCACGTCATTCTTTTTAGAACTTTTTACTGCTTTTACCATAAAAAAGAAAAATTGATTACAGACTTTTGATAATTTTTACAAAACCTAACTAACAAAGAAAAAGAACTGCCGACAAGCGGCAAGAAAGAACTTTTATAGTGACACTCTTTATTTTAACTCCACGCGTGGGAGGCACAAGAGTGGATAACTAATTCCGTCACATTTCTGGGGTGAATGCTACTCCATCTTTTAAGAGATAATTTTGTGCAAAACCGGCCGGAACTTCTAAGACATATCTAGCAACGTTTTTTGAAGTAAAAAGTTCCGGATATGAAAGAGGTGTGGCATTATTTTTTATATCAATTATGCGAAAATCTTTATCAAGCCAAATTATGTCTATAGAAAATTTCATATCTTTCATCCAAAATTTCCAAAAATCATCATGATCGAAATAAAAAAGCATGCCGGAGTTCAGGGCGAGTGAGTCTCGTCCACTAAGACCCTGTATCTCTTCCTCATTTGTCTGTGCTCTTATTATGTTTATCTCCTGACCATTTATTTTTAATTTATTTATAGCCCTGACGTCAAATTTTAAATCGAAGTCCTTACCGTCCATACTGGTATTTTGAATAGGATCCACGACTTTTGCCGAAGGAATATGATTAATTATACCGCCGACTAAAATCAAAACGCCGAGCACTATAAAAGTAATAAAAAATTTGCTTTTCTTTTCACTATCTTTTTCACTATTTGCTTCCATTAATAGTAATGATACTATAAATTCAAATAAAATGAATTGCGGGTATGGTTTAGTGGTAGAATGTGGCCTTCCCAAGGCTAAGACGGGAGTTCGATTCTCCCTACCCGCACAATTTCCGAAGGAAATTCGTGCGGGTAAGCGAGTGCCCCAAGGCACTCGCGTGGGAGAATCGAAAGGCGCAGGCGCGACGGCGCCGAGCCGGGGTCGCGGAAATTTTCAGCAGAAAATTATCCGTGACCGATTCTCCTATATAAAATTAATCCTCAATTTAGACTCCAGCGCCTCCGCCAATCTCTTTAGAAACTTAAACGAAGGATTATAATCCCCCGATTCTAAACGTGATATAGCCGACTGACGCGTGCCCATTTTCTTTGCCAAATCCTTCTGCGACATCTTTAAATTATGCCTTTTAATAATAACCTCCTTAATAATATCGTACTGGGGTTTTAATGATTCATATCCTTTTCTAAATTCCGGATCTTTGAGCATTTCTTTTAAATCATCATCAAAACTTATTAAATTTGGCTTATTATCAATAATTATTTTCTTTTTCATAAAAGTATTATATACCATATATGTAATATTACAAATTATTAAATCTTTCTCTTGCTAGATCTATCTCCTTTTGAGGGATTCTATACATTTTCTTTTTAAATGCATTTAGTAAAACGGCACAACCTTCTTTATATACATATATTATCCTTATATTTTTGGCTCTTAGTTCAAATAGGCCACTACCTATAGGTTTACTAAGTGGCATATCTATTATTGAACCAATAGTTCTAAGAACTTTAATTACACAATAAACTTTTTCTCTGTCCTCATTATTAAGTGAACAAATAAACTCCTTAACACTTTTGTTAAAAAATAAGACATGCATTATGAGATCATATCAAAACCACCCTAAAGAACTTCTAAAAAAGTTCTAAAGAAATAATGAATTTTTTATTAAAATTTTATCTCAGTATTTTCTACGCCTTCAAACTCTCCCTCACCTCATCTATCTTTATTTTCTCTTCCGTCTCCTTTTCTGACTTATTAACGGCCTTCATGGCGTCTATTGCGTCCTTAAGTGCCCCGAGATAACGCTCATTTATCCTATTCGTCAGATCCAGATAGACTAAGGCAAAGTTTGAAAGTGCCGCACCCTTTTCATTCTCTGGAAGATCCTTTTGAACGAAGGCTTTTATAAGTTCCCCCGCTTCCTCTCTTTTTCCCGCACCTAGTAGCTCCTCTAATTTTTGTATATCGATTTCCATATTTATTTTTTAAGATTAGCTATTATTACACTTACCATCATCTTTTTAGCTTTATCTACCGAGCTATTATTGAGTGCACTTCCTGCAGCTTCTAATTTGGAAACTATAAAATCACGAAGCTCCTCGCCTTCTTTCGAGCCGATCTTATCCTTTTCTAAGATATCCTTCTTCAATGCTTTTTCTAATTTACTGAATGAACCGCTTTCATCGAGCTTAACAGCTGCTAGCGCATTACCAATATCCATATTCATCTGCAAATCCACACCAGTATCTATATCCTTTTGGAATACTTCAGGGTTTATCGAATTCGGTGTAGAATCTAATGGATTAAGACCTGTCTCTGTATTTTCTATAGCTTTTTTTAAATTATCAAAAGTAGTCTGTGCAGATTTTATATTCGGCAAACTTACTACTTTTAAGAATCCGTCTAATTTTTCTTTCGTCTTTCTTTTAACCACCTCATTAATAGTATTAAAACCCGCCACTCCTCCGATCAATTCTTTTCTTAATTTTGCAAACTGTTTAGCTGACTCTTCTTTTCTAGTCGTTATGTCTTTAATGCTTTTTAAAGTTTCCTGAATCTGAGTTATTTGCTTTTCAACAATAGGAACCTCCTTTGCCATCTTTTCTCTATTTACATCTTTACCATATTTATCTTTTACAGTTCTTCTAGAAATCAAAACATCATAAACATCAGCAGCGTAGTCACCAAATTTATTATTTCTATTTAATAAAAGATTTCCCAACTCTCCTACAACAGCCTTAATTAATAAAAAGCCAAACTTCGTTCCTCCAAAAAAACCAGAATAATTCTTCGCTTGTAAAAGCGCCTCAGCTAGCTTTTTCGCCTCTTCTAGTGACTTCTGTGCATCTTCTTCACCTCCTAATAAAGCGAGCTCTGTTTCCGCAGCTTTAATCTGTTTCGGTAATTCTACATAATCCTTTAGCTTATCATTCATCTCCATAACCTTTTCTGGATCTGCTATAGCCAAAGCATCCCAGTGATCGTCTACTGACCTTAAATCAGCGGCTTCTAGCGTAACTCCAAATTCGCTTTTTATACTCGTCTGATAAAGATTCTTTACTCCGGCTTTTACTTTTTCTTTTACAGTGAAAGCCTCGAACTTTTCCCCGATCGCCCCTTCATTTGCCATATCTAATACCTCTCCATTCTTTTCCTGAACTTTAGTCAGAAACTCTAAAAAGCCCTTCGTGTCTAGCGCTTTTCTTATATCAAATTTCGGCTTCTCTACTACTGGAGAAGGAGCCTCGGCTGAATTCGGAACGTTTTTATTTGGATCTGCCATATATTTTTTATTTCTCTTTGAACTAGCTACCTTTGAAGTAGGACAGTAGAATTAATGTATTAACAAAATAATTAATTTAATTGTCATATGGTAAGTACCCACACCCTCCCCAATCTCCATATTTATCAACCTTAAATAGACATGAACTTTTGGAACCAGTTCCTGGGATTATTCCACTTAAGAGATAGGAGTACAGAGGCTAGTATGGAGGTAGTTTCTGCACCTCTTTG
>JAPLZH010000005.1 GCA_026395105.1 Candidatus Tayloriibacteriota bacterium | reverse complement strand
GACTAAAAATTGTGCTAGAATAATGCATACGAAAGAGCCCTTAGGCAGTATTAAGTTGATAATGGTTTCGATAAACATATTATCCCTTATCCTAAGGGTTTTTTCTATGTGGAGGGATTTTTAAGCGGACACTAGTGATATATAGAGCCACCCCTTGCATTTTAAAAGGAAGTATGCTAATGTTATCCCACGATGATTTCAAAGACCAAAAAAACAAAAATCATAAAAGAAGTAGCGATGCACGATAAAGACACCGGTTCATCGGAGGTCCAAATCGGAATTCTTACAAAGAGAATTGAGGAATTGACTGCTCACCTTAAGAAACACGCTAAAGATAATCACTCTAGACGCGGACTTTTAGGATTAGTTGCGGACAGACAGACTCACATTAAATACATTTTCAAAAAAGACCCTAAACGTTATAATGTTTTAGCAAAAAAGTTAGAATTAAAGAAAAAGTAAAGAATCTGGCCGCCCTCTAGGGCGGTTAGTTCTTTTCCGATCGGAGGTGTATAATTTCACTAGTTTTGAAGTTTTACAGTTTTACAGTTTTGCAGTTTTATTAGTTTCACATTTTTAATAAGTTTTTATAAGCATTTAATATTTTATGACAGTAATTAAACACACAGAGCAGCGTGTCGGCGTTTTTATAGACACACAGAACCTTTATCACTCAGGTAAAAATCTTTATAATTCAAAAGTAAATTTTGGACAAATAGTAAAGGATGCCGTAGCAGGACGTGCGCTTATACGCGCAGTAGCATATGTTATCTCTACAGAAGCGGGTGATGAAAAAAGCTTTTTCGACGCATTAACAAAAGTCGGAATAGAGACGAAGACAAAAGATTTGCAAATTTTCGCAGGAGGAAGTAAAAAAGCGGACTGGGACGTCGGACTAGCGGTAGATGCTATTAAGATGGCACCTAAACTAGACGCTGTAGTTTTAGTAACAGGGGATGGTGACTTCGTACCTCTAGTTCAGTATTTACAGACTAATAATGGCTGTCAGGTAGAGGTAGTTTCTTTCGGTAAATCTACTTCGGCAAAATTAATCGCCTCTGCGGATGACTTTATAGACCTAGATTCAAACCCTAAGAAATATCTAATGTTTGTTCAGCAAAAGAATTCAAATAGAAGGGTTGGTGGTCGCGGACGTTCTCAGAATCCGAATTCCGCTCCGAAAGGCGCGCCATCTCCTACGAACCCTGTTTCAGAGAACCCTACAAATATCACTAATTAAAATAAAATGAAGAAAAAAGAATTTACCACCATCATAGGCGGGAAAACTTTAACAGCCACTTTTTCTGATTTAGCAGAGAGAGCACACGGTTCCGTATTAATTAAGTATGGGAATAGCGTCATCTTAGCCACAGCCGTAATGTCTGATAAACCTAGAGATGGCGGGGACTTTTTGCCCCTAACAGTGGAGTATGAGGAAAAGTTTTATGCATCCGGCCAAATTCTCGGAAGCCGTTTCGTACGAAGGGAAGGAAGGCCTTCTGATGAAGCCGTTCTCTCAGGAAGAATCGTAGACAGAACTATTCGTCCACTTTTTAATGAATGGATTCGCCACGACATTCAGATAATCATCACCGTGCTTTCTATAAGTGAAGATGATCCGGATATGTTAGGCGTTCTCGGTGCATCACTCGCCCTCGGTACTTCACACATTCCTTGGAATGGACCAGTTTCAGCTGTTCGTATAGCAAAAATAAAAGGTCACAATGATTTTATAGTTAACCCTACATATGGCGTCCGTGAAAATCCTGATTTAGAATTTGAAATGGTCGCCTGCGGAAAAGATGGAAAAATAAACATGCTCGAGCTCGGCGGAAATGAAACTCAGGAGCCTACTATTATCTCTGCCTTAGAATTCGCATCAGAAGAGATAGAAAAAATTCAGAATTTCCAGAAAGAAATAATTAAAGAAATAGGAAAGGCAAAAGGGGTGATAGAGAAACCCGTCGTCAGTAATGAATTAAAAGTTTTTTTTGCAGAAAAAATAGAACCGATAATGGACTCATACATCATGAGTGGAATGCCTGGAGGAGAAAAGATAGTCGAACTTCATACAGTATGGATGAAATTCCTCGATGAAAAGCATACACAAATATTAGGAGAGCAGGGTGGACTATTAACAAATGAAACTGTTTGGAATAAATCCCGCGCTCAGGAACTTTTCGAAGAAAAAATTAATGAATATATTCATAAGGAGGCCATAGAGAAGGGAAGAAGACCGGACGGAAGAACGGTGGATCAAATTCGCCCCCTCTTTGCACAGGCTGGGGGAATCTCTCCGGTACTGCATGGTTGCGGAATATTTTATAGAGGTCAGACACATATTCTCTCAGCATTAACCCTCGGCGCGCCGGGAGATGCACAGATAATAGACGGAATAGAAGTTAAACAGGATAAGAGATACATTCATCATTATAATTTCCCTCCATTTTCTACGGGAGAAACGGGAAGGACAGGTGGAATGAGCAGACGTTCTATCGGCCACGGAGCATTAGCAGAAAAGGCTTTAGAGCCAATGATTCCGCCGAAGGAAGTCTTTCCGTATACTATAAGGATAGTATCTGAAGCTTTATCTTCAAACGGCTCCACTTCAATGGGCTCAGTTTGCGGTTCCACCCTCGCCCTCATGGACGCTGGCGTACCCATTAAACGCCCTGTTGCCGGAATTTCATCAGGTGTCATGATTAAAGACGATAATACATTTAAAGTTCTTACAGATATTCAGGGACCAGAAGATCATTATGGAGATATGGACTTTAAAGTAGCCGGAACTCGTGAAGGAGTGAACGCTATACAGATGGACGTTAAAGTAGACGGAATATCTATAAAAATACTTACCGAGGCTTTTGAAAAGGCAAAGTTAGCCAGATTCACCATTTTAGATGTTATAAAAAACGCTATCGCTGAACCTAGAGCAGATATTTCACCAAATGCACCGAAAATCATCGTTATAAAAGTTAAAGTAGATCAAATAGGATTAGTTATAGGCCCAGGAGGGAAGAATATTAACGGTATTAAGGATGATACTTTAGTAGAAGCTATAGATATAGATGATGACGGAACAGTATTTATTACAGGAAAGAATGGCTCTGCTGAGAAAGCGCGCGACATAATTCTCGGAATGACTAAGGAGTGGAAAGCAGGGGATAGGGTGGAAAACGGCGTAGTTACACGCCTTATGGAATTCGGGGCCTTTGTAAAAATCGGTCCGAATGCAGAAGGTCTCGTGCACGTCTCGGAAATCGCCTCATTCAGAGTAGATTTAGTCTCTAAATACCTTAAAGTCGGTCAGATAGTGCCTGTCGTCGTTAAAGAAATAGATGATAAGGGCCGAGTTAATTTGTCTATAAGGTTAGCAGATAAAGATTTTATAAAGAAAATTTAAAAAAGAATTAGAAGAGAATTCGGAAGAAGTGTATAATGGATATAATCTATGGATCCACAAGAAAAAAATAAAACTATTAATCCAAACAACTCAAATACGAACAATAACTCTGGCCAATCCCCACTAATTAGCCCACTTCGAACTTTCGAAAGTGATATTGCGAACGCACTGAAGCACAGCGACGCTTCGGTAGTTAAGGTCGCCATAGCAGAACAGGAAGCTCAGAGGAAAAGAGCTGCCGAAATACTTTCTAGGGAAAATACATCAAATAGGCCTATTCAGAGACCACAGATTCCAAATATTCCGAAAGAAATTCCTATAGAAAAAGTAGAAAAAACTTTCATTCCTAATCCAGCTGGAGTTTCTGTTCCGCCCCCTGGGTATGCACCCGCTCCAAAAGTTTCGGAAAGTCAGATACCCATAGAGGCCTTTAGAGTCATGCCTAAACCAGACCAGATCCAAAATAATCCAAAACAAAACCCATACGCTAGTTCAGCTACTCCCAGATTCGAAAGTAAAGCAGAGCCAGATTATTCATCAGACTTTTCAGAGGACTTTTCTTCTCCGACAAAAACATTTCCTTGGAAAAATATACTTTTAATACTCTTAGCTATAGGCTTTTTAGGCGGAGGGGGATACGGACTTTATTATTTATATTCAAATAGGCCAAAAGCAGATACACCTGCCACACTGACAGAACAAATAAATGCGATAATCCCAGTATCTTCAAATAAAAAGATGGTCATAGCTTCATCTACTACATCTATATCTAAATTACTCGTCGATACACTAAAAGAACAGTCAGGAAGCAAAGGAACATTAACTAACGTTTACTTCAGATTCTCTAATGATTTCAGATCTGGTGGTTCAGACATTTCTGCTCTAAATTTTATCTCTTTAGTAGGGCTTACTAATGTGCCAGATGCTCTCGTTAGGGCACTCAGGACTCCTTTTATGTTCGGATATTATTCGGGAGAAAACCGTAATGAGCCTTTTGCCATCTTCCAAGTAGATTTTTTCCAGGGTGCACTAGCTAGTATGATCAGATATGAACAAAGTATGGAACAGGACTTCACTCCATTATTCATCCCGCTCGCAGATAACTCTCTGGCCACGACCACGTTTAATATTAATGCCACCTCTTTTTCTGATATTATTATTAAGAATAAAGATGTTCGAGTTATGAAAAGAAGAAGTGGACAAACCGTACTCCTTTATAGTTTTATAGACTCGAAAACCTTAGTGATTACTACATCAAACGCTTCTTTCGAAGCCATAATAGACTCTATAAATAATCAGAAGTTTGTCAGATAAGAAATAATCTGATAGGATTTCAAAATGAAACACGATACAGAATTCTTTAAAGTTAAACTAGACGAAGAACTTAAGACCTTAGAAGAGGAGCTTAAGACCGTCGGTAGAATAAATCCTAGTAATCCCGCAGACTGGGAGGCGGTTCCTAGTAATGTGGACATAGATAGCGCAGATGAGAATGAATTAGCTGATAAAATAGAATTCTATGAAGATAACAGCGCCATTTTAAAACAGCTCGAAATTCAGTATAACAATGTTAAAAAAGCATTAGCAAAAATATCTGATGGAAAGTACGGAATCTGTGAAGTTTGTGGAGAAGCCATAGAGAAGGCACGCCTAGAAGCAAACCCTTCAGCAAAAACCTGCAAAGAAGACTCTCTAGCAAAAAAGAACTAAAATTCTGATAAAGAAGTTCTAAAGAAATAATAAAAAATTTAGCGGAATTTTATTTCCGCTTTATTTTTTCTTCATACCTCATATGTAATGATATATGAATGAGTTTTCAAAAAACATGGAGCGCACAAATTTTCGAGACAAAACCGATGATAGTATCTATAGAAATAGATACTGGGAGGGGTTTGCATTCTTTTTCTATCATTGGGCTATGCAGCACCTTAGTAGGAGAGGCGAAAGACAGAATTTCAGCCGCCATAAAAAATTCTGGCTTTATATCACCAAAACAAAAAAATCAAAAGATAACCATATCCCTCGGACCGTCACATATTAAAAAGGAAAGCGCCAGCTTTGACCTAGGGATGTCTATAGCATATTTAGCATCACAAAATGAAATACCCATACCTGATGAAGGAATACTTTTTCTCGGAGAATTATCACTAGACGGTACAGTGAAATCAGTTAGGGGGGTACTACCCATAACCATGGCGGCTAAGAAAGCTGGTTTTAAAGAGATTATCCTTCCTAAAGAAAATACTGAGGAGGCATCACTTATTTCTGGAATAATAATTAGGGGCACAGACTCTATATCAGAAGTAGTTAATCATTTAAAAGGTGTTGCGATTTTAGAAATAACAGCTCACCATGCTTTTAATTCAGTAAATATTTCGAATGAAAACGACTTTAATAAAATTATCGGTAATAATTATGCAAAAAGGGGATTAGAGATAGCTGTGGCGGGGAAGCATAATATAGCTCTATGGGGTCCCGCTGGAACTGGTAAATCCATGCTCGCTAAGGCGGTTCCCACCATATTACCCAGATTATCTTTTGACGAAGCAGTGGAGGTAGCGGGAATTCATTCCCACCTTAGCTCAGAAAGGTGTGAATTAACCTCACCACCATTCAGATCCCCCCATCATTCATCTTCATACTCAGCTATAATAGGTGGCGGGTCACCAGTTCGGGCTGGAGAAATCTCTTTGGCTCATAGAGGAATACTTCTTATGGACGAATTTTTAGAATTTGATAAGAGGGTTATTAATTCCTTAAGAGAACCTCTGGAAGATCATAAAATATGCATTTCTCGATCATCCGGAATAATAAATCTTCCATCTGACTTTATACTAATAGCCACCATGAACCCCTGTCCCTGTGGTTATTTCGGCGTGACTAAAGGGAAAAATAAATGCGAATGCCCAGCGTATAGAATAGAAGATTACCGCAGAAAAATATCAGGACCAATAACCGACAGAATAGATATGTGGATAGAAGTTTCAGAAATAAACAGACCGAAGATTATAGAATATTCAGTCAGTGGCAAAGATTCTCCTGAGGAGAATAGTGAGAAAATTAGAAAAAGGGTGGAAGAATCTATCACATTCTCGAAAAGTCACAGTGCAAATATGAATCTTCCTGCAAAAGATATGAAAATATTAGAAAAAGCCTCAGAAAAAATGCAGTTATCCTCTAGATCTATTAAAAAAACTATATCCTTAGCCAGAACTATAGCAAATCTCGAAAAAACTGATGAAATAAAAACGCCTCATATTTTAGAGGCCCTTCAGTACCGACAGAAATTTTAATTCTCCCAAAAGAGATTTAGAAAGGATTTTTTGCCCCGCGAATTTCGAAGTGGACATGAGGGCCAGTAGATTTTCCAGTATTTCCAGATAAGGCGATCATATCACCCTGCTTCACGATCTGCCCGACCCTAACTAATGTTTTACTAGCATGGCCATACACAGTCTGAGTACCGT
Organism: Candidatus Tayloriibacteriota bacterium; assembly: GCA_026395105.1. Classification (GTDB taxonomy): domain Bacteria; phylum Patescibacteriota; class Minisyncoccia; order Phycocordibacterales; family PALSA-1337; genus JAPLZH01. Next base: position 30,427 of record JAPLZH010000005.1, on the reverse strand, counting down.
TCGGATGCATTATAACTACATAATTACCGTATCCTTTATTCCATCCACCATTATCAGCACTAATCATAACGGTTCCATCAGCTGATGCATAAATAGGTGTACCCACAGACACTCCTATGTCTACTGCATTCCAGCCGTGAATTCCCTGTGTCTTACGACCACCGACGACTGGACGAATATAGTAACCTGGATAAGAAGGACCACTTCCTCCTAGATACTTCGAATTTCCATTTGAAGCGATTTTGCTCGTAGAAGGTGTAGAAACAGGTATGGAATCAGCCATATCTACATCCGGTATAATCACTTCATCGCCTATATCTAGCTTTGAATTTATATTAAGGTCATTATAGGATAGAACTTCGTTCATATCCGCCTTATACTTCGTAATTATTGATTTTAAAGTATCTCCACTCTTAATAGTATATTTAATTCCAGATATAGGGAGAATTATTAAGGTTTGTCCTTCTTTTAGAGAAGCATTTTTTGATAGATTATTAGTCCAAAGTATAGTATTTACAGAAATATCGAATAAATCTGATATTTCGCTTAGAGTATCTCCTTTTTTCACAGTATAAACAGAGATCTGACCATTATTTTTTTCACCGCTTACATCAGCACTGGTTCCAGCGGGACCCTGTTCTGAGTCTAGGGCACTATTAGCCACTATTACTACATCCGACTCCTTAGAAAGGATATTTGGATCTGGGTTAAGGGCCGCCTCTAAAATCTGCATATTCTGTGCACTTTCCTTAGGGGCAGTTACTGCATCTACTTCACTAATTAATGAGGCATTAACTGAGCTAAAAATACCCGCTTTTGCATAAGAAGAGGACAAAGAGAATAAAGTCACGAAAATCGCCGGAAGGATTATTCGGCTATATAAATTAATCAGCTCTATTCTTTTATTAGAATATGATTTCATAAGACTGTAAACTGTTTTTTCACTCATTCTGCGCCATAAAATCTTACTGTATGTCTGTATATACCTAGTACATATGGCTTAACAGAGCCATATACATGCATAGTGGTTTAATGCATCTATCTAGGATACGAGCTTCAGGAAAAAAGTCAATACTATAACTGTATAAGATGTTGATAACAAGCACTTTACAGAATTGTCAATAGAACCGCTTGACCACCTAACATAATACCTTTTTAATAAAGCAAAGTTAAGCGACTGCCTTATTAATAAATGATATAGTATAAAAGTGATAAATATTAACTCATTAAATGATAAGCAAAAGGAGGCAGTTTCTATAACAGAAGGCCCTCTTTTAATATTAGCCGGCGCTGGTGCAGGAAAGACTAAAACTATAACCCATAGGATCTTAGAGTTAGTAAGAAAAGGGGTAGCGCCACACGCTATTCTAGGTATAACCTTTACAAATAAGGCATCGAAGGAGATGAGGGAGCGTATTTATAGACTAATAGAGGAAGATAAAACTTTAAATCTACCGGTTTCCATGACAGAAAGGCCTTTTATGACTACATTTCACTCCCTAGGCGTTCATATTTTGAAAGAAAATGCCTCTATTTTAGGCCTTACTAAGCATTTCACCATATATGACCGTGGTGATTCGAAAAAGGTAGTAAAAGACTGTCTAGAAGCATTAGGCTATGAGTCAAAAGAATTTGATCCATATAAAATCCTCTCCGCAATATCCAGAAATAAGGGTGATTTTAAGAGTGCCTCTAGCTTTATCCCTGAAATTAAAGATTTTCTAGGGAAAATTGTCAAAAGCGTATGGGAAAAGTATGATGCTCAACTAAGAAAAGAACACGCTCTCGACTTTGATGATTTACTCTTAAGAACGGCTGAGTTACTACGTGATAATCCAAAAGTTAGAGAATATTATCAGAAAAAGTGGCAGTATATTCACATAGACGAATATCAGGACACTAATAAAGTCCAGTACGAAATAGCACATTATTTAGCTGGAGCACATAATAATATCTGCGTTGTAGGTGATATAGACCAGAATATATATAGCTGGAGAGGGGCAGATATACAAAATATCCTTAATTTTGAAAAAGATTATCCTAGTGCAAAGGTAATTTTACTCGAAGAAAACTATCGCTCGACTAAAACGATCATAGCTGCTGCAAATCAAATAATAGAGAAAAACATTCTTCGCAGGGATAAACGCCTTTTCACAAATAATGAAGTTGGCGAGAAAATCACACTTATTGAAAATTTGACTGAGAATGATGAAGCCAGAACTGTATCAGAAAGAGTTCGAACACTTATGGCAAATGGTGTGGATACTAAAAACATCGCAGTGCTTTACAGAGCGAATTTTCAGTCGCGCGTTTTAGAAGAAGCATTTCTTAAAAAAAATATTCCTTATCAACTACTCGGTACGAAATTCTTTGAAAGAAAAGAAATTAAAGACATGCTTTCATTCCTTCGCTCTGCACTAAACAGGGAAAGCACCGCAGACTTAGTGCGAATAATAAATGTACCGACGCGCGGAATAGGAAAGGCCACCATTATGAAAGTTTTAGCAAATGAAGAGGGGTCACTAAGTTCTGCTATGCAGGCAAAAGTTAGTCAGTTTTATAATTTCCTCGACTCTATCGTAAAAATTATTCCAGAAAAAACCGCATCAGAAGTAATAATATATATTTTAAAAACGAGCGGACTGGAGCAGGACCTTCGTTCAGGAAAAGGTGAGGATTTAGAAACACTCGAAAACATCGGCGAATTAGTAACACTCGCGAAAAAGTACGATCATATGCAAAATGGGGAGGGAATAGAAGCGCTACTCACCGACGCCGCACTCGCCACAGATCAGGATGAATTAAAAGAAGAAAAAAATGGAGTGAAATTAATGACAGTGCACGCTTCGAAAGGACTAGAATTTGATTATGTTTTTATTTGCGGACTAGAGAAAGAACTTTTCCCGCATGTCAGGTTAGATGAAAATGAAATGACTCAGTCTGAAGCAGAGGAAGAGCGCCGTCTTTTCTATGTGGCCTTAACTAGGGCCAAAAAGAAGCTTTTTTTGCTCTTTGCCAGAACTCGTACCATCTTCGGCACACAGAGATTTAATGAACCGTCAGAGTTTATAGGTGACTTAGAAGGAAATCTTTTAGAGCAGGAGGAGATAGAGGAACCGCGTGGAATTAAAGCTATATTTTTAGATTTTTAATTAAAATATATGATTTTCGCAAAGAAATCTTTAGGGCAAAATTTTCTTCATGATGCGGGCGCGCTTCATGATATAGCACTCGCTGGAAATATTTCGGCAGGAGATACAGTGCTTGAAATCGGACCTGGAGAAGGCGCACTCACGAGTGAGCTTTTAAAAAGTGCAAAGAAGGTAGTGGTAGTAGAAAAAGATGATCGTTTAATTCCGATTCTCGAAAAGAAATTTGCAAAAGAAAAAGCTGAGGGAAAATTTATTTTAATTCACGGAGATATTTTAGAGAAAAATCCGGGCGGGCTCGGTTTGAAAAGAGGGGAGTATAAAGTTATAGCGAATATTCCTTATTATATAACCGGAGAAGTTACTAGAATGTTCCTAGAGTCAGAGGATTATCCGAGCACGGTGGTTTTCCTCGTCCAAAAAGAAGTGGCCGAGCGCATGGTAGATGAAAAAGAAAGCATTCTGTCTATCAGCGTAAAAGTATACGGAAGTCCTAAATACATTCGAACAGTTAAATCTGGAAGTTTTAGACCAGCACCATCTGTAGACTCTGCGGTAATCGGCATCTACAACATTTCAAAAAAGATTTTTGAAGATAATAAAATAAATGAGGAAGATTTTTTTGACATAGTAAAAACCGGCTTTTCGCATAAAAGAAAGAAGCTTATCTCAAATCTAGCCGAATTCTATGATCAAAAAGACTTAGAAAATATATGGTCTCTGCTAAATCTAGACATAAACACCCGCGCAGAAACGGTTAAATTAGAGACTTGGGTGAAAATCGCCTCAAATCTATTTAAAATTATATAACTTATATACTAGCCCCCGGCATACTAGAGCCGTAAGACTGGATCCTTCCATAAGAAGGAAGGGGGAAACAATAAGGCTTTTTGCCCACCATACATAGTCCTGCGCCTGGAATAAAATCGCCAAGAAGCCAAGTCGTGGGAACAGGCGGAATAATAAAATATTCATATGGAATCGATCCGAGCGCCTGATAAACCAATCCTCCACCTGCTATTGGGGTGGAAGAAAAATACAATGGAGACATAAAAACCCACTCATTTCCTGTTTCTTCATTACAAGTGCAAGGAATAATCACTGTTACATAACCACCAAAAGGCATCCCCACAGCCTCCACCTTATTTGAAAATAAGAAAAAGGAGGAAAAAATTATTAGGGAGAGTATAAAGATAGATAAAATTTTCTTATTCATGGGTAAATTATACACCTGTCCACAGAAATAATAAATGTTTCATTATAATTTGCTATAATTAGCCTGTTCGAAAACGATTTAAATCGTGCAAAGACCAAGCGCAAAAATCTTTTTATTAATCACATTATCTTTGATTATTATCGGGGGTCTATTTCTCTTGGTGGAATACAGAAACAGAAAGGCATTAGCTACTTATAAAGCCCAGGATATTAAAGTTTCCGCGCCGATTACGGTTTCCAGCACGAGTACATGGAATCCTAATGAATTTAAGACTTGGCAGGATTCATCTGATGACGCCACTACGGACGGTAAAAAGCTTTCGACTACCAAAAAGACAGCCACAAGCACCGAAAAAGAAACAGCTACCAGCGCATTCTCAAAAAGCTTTTTCTCTAAATATATGACATTAGAGCAAAATGGAACGGTGGGGGATAAGGCTAGTCAGAACGCTATAATCGAAGAGGTTTTAGCTAATCAGGAAGCACAGTTTAATGTGATAAAGTATAAAATGAGTGATATTCAGACCGAAGAAAATACACCAGAAAATCTGAAAGTTTATGGTAACACTCTTTCTACTATCTATTTAAAATACGTTGAGAAATATAAACAAAATCAGGTATTGGCCACGGAGAGTCAGATAAATCAGAACCCTTCTTCTTTTTATATTCAGATGAATGAGGTGGGTATGATGTATAAAAATTTAACGGTAGAACTTTCTAAAATAACTGTACCGAAGGCATTGATCAGTCTTCATACAGATTTCCTAAATGCATTATATAAAAGTTCCGAATCTTTATTAGCTATAGCGAGCACCGAGAAAGATCCAGTGCGAAGCCTGCAGGGAATGGCCAGTCATAAAGATGCGACAGTGGCACAGGAAAATGCATTAAGTGGAATTTCTAGCTATATAATTTCAATGGGTGTAAAATTTACTCCTAGTGATCCAGGATATTTTTTGATGTCAAAATAAATCTATGCTTAATAATTTTAGAAAAACTTTCTTCTCCTTTGCCATAACGATAAGTATGATCGGGGGACTATTCTATCCGCTACTTTCAGTAAATGCGCAGATGGCTGTTCCGACCAATGAATCTGGAGGAATTGGAAAAAAGGAATGTGGATTTACCTTTTTAGGCATTTGTTCTCCTATGTCTCTTAATGCTATAGGCACTATGGCGGCGAAGACTTTAATAAAGACGATGACTCAGGATATAGTAAGCTGGATTAATGGTGGCTTTAAAGGAAATCCAGCCTTCGTCTCCGACCCAGCAGGCTTCTTTGCAGATGCTAGTGGAGAAATAATAGGTACCTTCATAGAAAGCAGCCCTGATTTAAATTTCCTATGCAGTCCATTCCAAATAGACATCAGATTAGCCCTAGCATTTAAATATTCTCCTTTTAAGAGAAGAATTTCCTGTACCCTAAATGATGTTATTAAGAACTCCACAAATGCAGTGAAGAATGCTTCCATAAATGGACAGGCTATGCGCGGATTCTTAAACGGAGATTTTAGTAAAAACGGTGGCTGGAATTCCTTTGTAACGATGACGCAGAGCCCACAGAATAATATTTACGGCTCGTATATTCAAGCAAATACAGAACTGTACTACAGGCTCGGTAAAAAAACTGAGTTAAAGAGAGATGAATTAGGGCAGGGAAAAGGTTTCCTATCGTGGAGTGCATGTAAAAAAATTCCCACCTCCTCTGCTCCGCCGAGTGGAGTATCTCAGGAAGACCTCGCCGCTATGCCAGAATATGATTCGACCACTAATTCTATGACGAGCACTGAAGAGAAGTGTGAGGTTCAGACTCCGGGATCTGTTATAAGCTCATCACTCGAAACTAGCTTAGGAAGCGGAGTAAGACAGCTAGAATTAGCCGACGCATTCGATGAAGTGATTAATGCACTCGTCGCTCAGTTAATGCAAAAGGCTATTACATCAGGAGTAAGGGCATTATCAGGAAGTGGTTCTGGAGATAAATCTTCATACTTTAGCGGAGAGGGAGCTAATCTAGAGAAATTACAAAATGATGCTCAGTTAGCAGATAATAAAACTACAGCATTAAGTCAGATCGGCGGATTAATAAACGTAGAGTCTTCTTATAATGATAATTATAAATACGCACTTTCTACAGCCATGACTGCCGTAGATTCACTTAATACAGTCGAGAGGTGCTATGTGGATAAAATAAATTCTGGATTATTAAGTTCTTCCGAAGTAAACATTGCTAATCAGCAAATAACGAGAGCGGATAATCTTATTAAGAGTGAAGTTTCCCCTGAGCTTCCTTCATTAAATAAAAAGACGAATGCTTCTGACAGTAATCTAAAGGAACTCGGGGCTATTAAATTAAAGATAGAATCTGCTACTGTTATAAGCGACATTTCTAGCTCCTTAATAGACCTAGATATTCTAAACTCTACACTTCTACATAAGGCTCAGGATGTTACAGTATCTCAGACCGAGCGAGCTAGAATAGAACAAAAAATGATACCAGTTAGAGCAAAGGCTTCGCAGATGTTAATCGAATGTCAACAATTCCCACATTATATTCCGAGCGGACTATAGTATACTTATATAACTAATGAAAAAGAGACTAACCACAAAACTCTTCACACTCCTTAGCATAACAGCTCTTTCAGCTTTACTTTTGCCACACATTTCCTTTGCACAAAATGGAGGAGGTTTAGTGGCGGATGGTTTCATCTTTGTCGTTGATCAAATCTTATACGTACTCGGTAGCGCATTCCAAACCATTTGCTCATACACTGTGGTCGTCGGAGGTTTAGCCTTAAACGTAGCGATTTCTCTAACTTTACAAATATCAAAGATCGTCGCTGGTGTTCCAGGAATTAATGTAGTCTGGACTGTGCTTAGAGATTTTTCAAGCATATTCTTTATTTTCATCCTACTCTATGTTTCTATAGCCACAATAGTAGGGAAGGGTGATTCATCAAGCGTAAAAAAGTTAGTGGTAAGCATAGTCTTCGCCGGATTATTTATAAACTTCAGTTTATTTATAACAAAGACTATTATCGATGCTACGAATGTGGTGGCTATCGGTATCTATGATGCGATAATTCCGGACAGGACAGCAGAAGTTAGTCTGGGTAGCTCCGCAGGACTAGACGGTGGCCTCTCTGATGTATTCATGAATGGAATGAAGCTTCCGTCAGTGTACAAAGGAATTACGAAGGATAAATTAGCGAACCCTATTACATTTTTCGTACAGGCTGCTGTCTCTGGAATAATAATGGTCGTCGCGGGAATAGTTTTCGCTGCTGGTGCTGTGCTCATGTTACTCCGAACGATACAGCTCATAATATTCCTCGCCATATCTCCTCTCTTTGCCTTTTCCTTCATTAAAATACCAGTTCTCAGTGATCATTTAGGATCAGAAGGTGGAAAATACTGGAAGCAGTTTATCTCTCAGGCCACTTTTGCACCTATATTCTTAGCTATTATCTACATAGCCCTTAAAATATTAGAGCCGTCAGCGAATGCCACAGAATCAGAAATAGCACATATAGCAAATACCATCTCCGCATCTTCCGGGGCGACTAGCGCTTTAGCTAGCCAGCAGGCAGTAAGTACTTTCGGAAGTTTCCTCGCGAATCCTGGGCAGAGCGCTATCGGAATACTCATAAACTACTTCATACTTTTATCATTATTCTTAGCCGCATTAAAAGCAGCGAAGGATTCTGGAATAGAAGGGGCGAAAGCCGTTACCTCCTGGGCAGAAAAAGGAACCGGCTGGGCACAGGACAAACTTAATCCGTGGAGTATGGCGAAGGCAGGAGCTTACCAGATGGGTGGTAGGTGGGCAGTCGAGAAGTTCGGAAAAAGCGTAGAGGCAACAGACAAGAAGTGGGGAAATACCGCGCTTGGTAATAGTAGAACGGGCCGTGCATTTAGGGCCATGACAACACAGGCAATTCAGGGTAGCACTCTAGGAAAATTAGCTGAAAGCGAATCAAAAACATCAAAAGACATTGCTAAAAAAGGAATTGAATTATCAAATGAAGCAGCCCTAGGCGAATCACTTAAAAAGTTTAATAAAGATAGCGCTGAGTCAAAAAATGATCTTGCTGACAAACTTAATAAAATGTCCCCTGCAGAAATACAGAATATCGGTGTAAAAGACATTCTCAAAGAAAATAAGGAGAAGGGTGAGACCATCGCTGCTATGTTACCTCAGTCTTATTATGATGCGGTAGAAAAGAAGTTACAGGCCGGTGAAGTTAAGCAGGAGGATTATGATAAATTAATAGGAGCAAGGCATAATGGCTTTGTAAAAGCTTTGGGAGAAAAGGAGCATATGGATAGTAAAACAAAGAGTAACTTCACCAAGCTTGATACAGAAGACCTAATGGCAATCCACGAAGCTAGTGCAGGAAAAGGTAATGAAGAAAATATAGATAAGAGTGCTTTGATGGGTACGGAGGCGGCAAATATTCTTACAGGATCTCAGATTAAGAAACTCCAAGAAAATAATACTAATGTAAAATTGACGACTGCACTGGCCAAAAAAATACTATCCGAACATAAAGCAGGAAAGGGCCCGTCAGCTGGTGCATATATAAACAAGAATAGAAAAGATTTCAATTTACCATAAGAACCAAAGGTGGCAGTAACAAGCACAAGTAGTAGTTAAAATATAAAAAATGGAAAATAATATCTCACCAGAAATAAAAGAATATATTAACTCTGTAGATTTCGATGATAAGATAGCATCTATTCCTACAAAGTATTCCTTACACATAGATCAGGTGGGGCAGTTCGTCGGTATCGTCAAATCTTTTCTTTTTGGAAATATTAAAAGGGATCGTCTAATCGGAGAGGTCGCAGGTAATTTAGAAATAGACGAAAAACTAGCGGGGGAGCTCGTAAATACATTTAACACCGAAGTTCTCATGCCTCTTAGGGAAAAGATGCGCTCTAGTCTAGAAAATCAAAATACTAATGAAAATCCAGCACAAATAAACACATCCCCACAAACAACACAGGAATCTTCCCTGGTAATTCCGTCGGCACCCACCACATCTTCCACCCTCTCATCCGTCCCAAATGTCCCAAATCTCCTCGATCAGGGCCTTCAGGGCACCCTAACTACAGTGAAAAAGATAGATGTTCCTCCTCCACAGAATTCATACACGTCTGACCCCTACCGTGAACCGATAAAATAGCGTAAAATATACGCATGAACTTTCAAGTCCCTCAGTTCATAGAAGTTGAAGATAAAATCTTCGGCCCATTCACACTAAAGCAGTTCGTATACATTGCTGGTGGGGCCGGTCTTTCCTTTATAATTTACCGCGTTATTCCGTATACAATGCTCGCCATCCCAATCATATTAGTCGTGGTGGCCTTTGTTCTAGCTCTGTCTTTCTATAAAGTAAATAATAAGCCTTTTATAAATATGGTAGAATCTGCTTTTACTTACGCCATTCATAAAAAACTTTATCTGTGGAAAAAGACTGAACTGACTGCAAAAGAATTAGGTAAAAAAACAAATGCCGAAATGAAAGAAGATGCTAGCGCCCTAACCAGACTATCTGTGCCGAAACTTTCTGAAAGTAAATTAAAAGATTTAGCGTGGAGCCTAGATATTCACGAAAGTATTTATTCAAATAAAAATCAAAGATAATGTTAGCTCCTTCACAAAACACAACTCAAGATTTCGTCCCCATCAAAGAAGTCCGTGACGGCGTCGTTATACTTAAAGACGGGGGAATGCGCGCTATCATCATGGCCTCCTCCCTTAACTTTGCCTTAAAATCAGGAGATGAACAGAACGCTATCATCATGCAGTTTCAGAACTTTTTAAACTCTCTGGATTTCTCAGTTCAGTTTTTCATACAGTCAAAGCGCCTAGATATCAGGCCCTATCTTAATCTTTTAGAGGATAGATACAAAGAACAGCTAAGTGAACTTATGAAAATACAGACGAGGGAATATATAGAATTTATTCGCACTTTCACTGAGCAGACGAATATTATGAATAAGAGTTTCTTTATAGTCATTCCATATTCTCCGACTCTCATTAAGACAAAAGGAAATCCGATCACGAATATTTTAAATAGAAGAGATTCTGCGGTATCAAAGACGGAAGACTTCGAAGAAAATAGAAGTCAGCTAGACCAGAGGGTGAGTGTGGTGGAGCAGGGACTTATTCGCTCAGGAATCAGAGTCGTTCCGCTAGGTACTGAGGAAATCGTCGAGCTGTTTTATAAGATATTTAATCCAGGGGATGTGGAAAAGCCGATTCAAATAACATAAAATTATGGGAATTTTTTCAAAATTATTCGGCGGGAATAAAGCGCCACAAATAACATCACTTCTTCCTCAGGAAATTTATGAGGCTGGAGTTTTAGAGCTAAAAGATATCATCGCCCCATCAGCTCTTAAAATAAGTCCGAAAGAAATAAATCTAGGAGAAAAGATGGCCCGAACATTCTTCGTCATCTCTTATCCTCGCTTTCTTACTGACAGCTGGTTCGCACCCATCATTAATCTGGACAAAGTTTTTAATATTTCCATATTCGTTCACCCCATAGACACAGCGAAAATTCTCCGCCACTTCCAGAAAAAAGTAGCTGAAGTGCAAAGCCAGATACAGTCTAGGGAAGAGAAGGGGCTCGTGCGTGATCCAGTTCTAGACACGGCTTATCAGGACCTAGAAGGCTTAAGAGATCAGTTAATGCAGGCCCAGGAAAAGATATTCGATGTCGGTGTATACATTACAATATACGGAAATACTGAAAATGAATTAGATAAAATAGAGTCGGAAATAAAGTCTATTTTGGAGTCGAAATTAATATATATAAAACCCGCCCTGTTCCAGCAGGAACAGGGCTATAAGAGCATTCTTCCTCTCGCGAATGATGAATTAATGGTGCATTCTAAGCTTAATTCTTCGCCTCTTTCTAGCCTTTTCCCATTCGTATCATTTGACCTCACGTCAGATAAGGGAATTCTTTATGGAGTAAATAGACATAATTCTAGCCTAGTGCTTTTCGATAGATTCCTTCTAGAAAACTATAACTCCGTCACTTTTGCAAAAGCGGGTTCTGGAAAATCTTATGCCACGAAGCTAGAAATTCTACGCACGCTCATGTTCGATACAGATGTTATAGTAATCGACCCAGAAAAAGAATATGAATATATGGCCGAGGCTACAGGAGGGAAGTACTTTAATATATCACTCGCTTCGGAGCATCACATTAATCCATTCGATCTGCCCGCCGCTAGAGAAGATGAATCTAGGGCAGATGTTTTAAGATCACATATAGTGAGCCTCGTCGGGCTTTTCCGAATAATGTTAGGTGGACTTTCTCAAACAGAGGACGCTATAGTCGACCGTGCTATTTCAGAAACATATGCCCTTAAAGACATCACGCCGGAATCAGATTTCTCAAATACAGAGCCACCTCTATTATCTGACTTCGAATTAGTTTTAGCCGGAATGGATGGAGGAGATTCACTCGTTCAGAGACTTTCTAAATACACGAGGGGTACTTGGTCTGGATTCATAAATAGACCGACGAATGTGGATATAGATAAAAAATTCGTGGTTTTCTCCCTTCGAGATATGGAGGAGGAATTAAAACCTGTGGCTATGTACATAGTCACACACCATATTTGGAGCGCTGTACGAAAGAATTTAAAGAAGCGCCTGCTAGTAATAGATGAGGCTTGGTTTATGATGAAATCAGAAGACACCGCATCATTTTTACTCAGCTTAGCAAAGCGTGGAAGAAAATATTATTTAGGATTAGCGACGATCACCCAGGACGTGGATGACTTTTTAAACTCTCCTTACGGTTTGCCGATTATCACGAACTCTTCTATTCAAATTCTTTTGAAACAGTCTCCGTCTTCCATAGATAAAATTCAGCAAACATTTAACCTCACTGATGAAGAAAAGTATTTACTCTTAGAATCAGATGTGGGGGAGGGAATATTCTTCGTCGGAATGAAGCATGTAGCCTTAAAAGTTATGGCTTCATACACAGAGGATCAAATCATCACTACTAACCCTCAGCAAGTTCTAGCCATAAAGCAGGCAAAGAAAGATTTAGAAGCGGCAAATGGATAAACAAAAAGACAAAACGAAATACAGAATAAGTACAACAACCAGTGTTTTTTTAGTGCTTTCAGCGATTATTCTAGACATAATCACTTTTTTCCTGCCTGTGGTGGGCGGGCTAGTAGAGGTGGTCGCTGCGGTTATTTACGGAATATATTTTTACCTTAAAGGGCTCGGGATAATTAGCGGGAAAAGGGTGGCTGTCGTGATTATAGACGTTATAGCGAAAATCATTCCATTAATACAAGAAATTCCCTTTAATACGGCCGCAATGCTAGCCATTCTCTTCATGGTCAGAGTGGAAGATAAAACTGGAATAAATGTAGTAGCAGCTATTAATCCAGCGGGTGCTAAAAGCATAAGACTAAAGACGAGAAACCCCATTCCTCAAAAGCCGATGAGTGTGGATCAGATAAGATCACGCGTCGCCCCAGAATTTAAATCATATGGCGTAGAAAATAGCCCTTTTGTAAAAAGTTTAAAGAGGGGGAATATACAAAACCCTCAGGAACCGTCTGATGAAATGGCTGTCCCCTCAAAACTTGGATAAGTTATTAATAAATATGTTAAAATAGGCGTCATGAGGCAAACATTTCGCGCCACATTTTTCTCTACAGTTATTATATTTTCTTTCTTTTTCCTTTATTCATACGCATCCGCCCAGCTAACAGTCGGCGGTGTTCTTCCGGCCTATGTTAAAGGAAATATAGAGATGATATCTAACCCTGCATATCCCACCCCGAATAGTAAGGTTGATATAACTATAGACAGTCATAATGTGGACTTAGACAGTTCTGAGATAACATGGCTCGTTAATGAAAAAGTCGTCAGTAAAGCTGTCGGACTAAAAACTATAAATGTGACTCTCGGTAATACGGGAACGACGACAGAAATTAAGGCTCTTATTAAAAGCACAGCGGGTGATATTATTTCAAAAACACTCTCCATAAATCCGACACAAATAGACCTTCTTTGGGAAACAGATGGCTATGTTCCACCTCTTTATAAAGGACTTTCGCATTATACATATCAGGGTACAGTATATGTAGTAGCACAGCCGTATTTTAAGACAAAGAGTGGAAAAGTCCTTAATCCGAAAGATTTAGTTTACACATGGAAAAAAGATTCAAATGTATTAGGGGATGATTCCGGAAGAGGGAAGCAGAGATTATCTCTTCCTGGGGATGTTTTACAAAAATCTGCTTTTATAACCGTAACTGTAGTTTCTCCTGAGAATGAAATGGTCGGGCAAATGGGAATAAATCTAGAACCAGAAGATCCGCAGGTCGTCTTTTATGAAAAGAATCCTCTTTTCGGAACGCTTTGGAATAAAGCCATTACTTCTCCATATACCATGACGAATAATGAGATAGAAGTTTTAGCTACACCCTACAACTTCACAAAAAAGGACGTTTTGACGAGTAAGATGAATTATATTTGGCTAATCGGCGGAACAGAATATCCTGAGCTCGCGGGGAAAAACAGCGTCGTTCTAAGACCGAAGTCTGGTGTGAGTGGGGCATCTACCATATATTCAGAAGTCACGACCCCTTTGCATATCTTACAAAAAGCCGAAAATTCTTCAGTAATAAACTTTTCTATAACAAATGAAAATTCAAATTAAAAAAATTATCTTTTCCGCCATAACCGTTTTCGTCTGTCTTTTCTCCTTTGTTCCGCTCGTCTTTGCGACGACGACCGCTGGCACCCTCACAGGTGGGGTAGATCTTGGAGTTCGTCCAGTAAAAGATATTACCTATACTCTTCTGGAACCACTACCGTGTGTTTCTGGCCCAGGTTGTACTGGCCAGCAGAAAACTATTCCAAACTTAGCTTACTATATTAACTATATGTTTAAGCTGGCCGTCGGAATAGCCGTCGTTCTAGCTGTTATTATGGTTTTTTATGGAGGATTTACATACGCCACGACAGACCTTATCCCAGCGAAAACCGAAGGAAAGAAAATTATTCAAAACGCCCTCATCGGCCTTCTTCTTACCCTCGCCTCATATATCATTCTCTACACCATAGACCCGCGGTATGTGGAGTTTAACACCAGCCTAGACAGAGTGAAGGTAGACACAACCTCTGCCTTCGCGCTAATAATAAACACACAAGCAGAAGCAAATCTTAGAAAAACACTAACTGGAGAATATGTAAACCGAGCACAAATTAGAAACGAACTTACTGATGTCCAAAATCAAATATATGATTATCAAGAAAGATTAAATGACCCACTAATAAGTGATGAAGAAAAAATTACCCTAGAAAACGAAAGTATACCGAACGCAGAAAAGTCTTTGGTAGAAAAAAAGGCGGCGTTGGTTAAGTCACAAAGTTTTTCTGAGGATGTAATGCGTGGCCTAGAGGCGGCGCACTTGGCTGTAAACAAAGACTCAACTTCGTACGACAAAGACGTTGCTATGGAAAAAGAAAAGGTGTTGGTTGGAGAAAAAACACTTTTGGATGAAAAAATGATCTCATCAATAAACAAAAAGTTTGAGGATTTAAAAATTGACGCAATAGGACGATCAAATGAAACTGAATTATTAAAAATAATTGCTGACGAAAAAACAGTTACAAAAAACCAGGTTCAGCTATATGGATGGTCTTCTGCTACACAATATATATATGAGAAACCTGATGTAAAAAACAATCTTTCTGTTGGTGGAGTCGGTGCTACCGCGCAATACGCATATGGTGCAACCGAAAAAGCGAGAGATATACAGAAACTAATAGACAAAATGGAGTCACAAAAGACACTAATTAGCCAGGAGACTAATCTTAGCCCAAACTCAAAAAACGAGGTTGTTACATACGCTGACACAGAGATAGCAAAAGCAAAGACCTTATTAAGCAATCTAAAGAAGTAGAATGAAAAACAAAACCCTTATAATCATCTCTGTAATAATCATACTCCTTATAGGGGTGGGCACTTATTATTATTTATTCATGTATAAGCCGGGTGATACCACGCCGGGCACTGGTACTGGAACAGGAACGAATCCGACCTTTAATCCATTCGGTGGTGATTCTGGAGGAGGGAATAGTACATCTACACCGAGAGCCACATCGACTCCTTTTGTCTTTGCCTCGACCACTAATCCAAATATTCCAAAGCTCAGGCTCATTTCTGCAGACCCAGTAGCTGGAGCTGTAGCATCCACCACAGGCAGTTCGACTATAATCAGGTATATCGACAGGGGACTAGGAAATATTATGGAAACGAAGGTTACAGGAACTGATGTCACGAGAATTTCTGATAAAACCCTTTCTCAAATCTATGAGGCCTTTTGGTCAAAGAAAGCTCAGTCTCTAGTAATTAGGAATCTAGATGAGAATGATGAAAATACAGTAAATACAGAGCTTCTTTCGATAATTGACCCTAAGCCTATAAAAGTAGGAACGACCACCGTGCTCGCCACATCCACTATTAAAGCCGTTAGAACTTCATATATACCGACAGGTGTAGTAGCTGTAGCGAATTCACCAAAAGATGTAAAAAATGAATCCTTTGCCTTTCTGGTAAAGACAAATCCAGGAGTTAAAGGCTTTATACAGGACACAGTTACGGGTAATGTAGTCGAGGTTTTTTCTTCACCATTAGAGAGCTGGAATCTCTTTTGGCCAAATCAAAACACCCTTATATTTTCTTCAAAAGCCTCGTCTATTAGCGTGGGTTCCGCATACACTTATGATATTAAAAAGGCTGAAATGACGAAAATCGTTTCTGGAACAGGTTTAACAGTTCTTCCAAATGGAGATATGAGTGAGATAGCCTTTTCGACGACAGCTCCTGGGGGGATTTTGACCCTTTCTATATATAAGACAAAAGAAAAGACTATTGAAAACACGGTGCTTAAAACTTTGACCGAAAAATGTGCTTGGGGAACGGTGGAAAATAAGACGATTTACTGCGCAGTGCCGAATAACATTCCGAACGGAATTTATCCAGATGATTGGTATAAAGGTTTAGTTTTTCCGGGAGACAGGGTCTGGAAATATGACACGGAAACAGGTGAAGTAACTATGATCGGCGACCTTTATTCTCTTTCGGGGAAGGCGATAGACGCCTATAATATATCCATCGATCCTAAAGACGGATACTTAATATTCATGAATAAAAGAGACCTTTCTCTCTGGTCTCTTGAAATAAAATAGTGGTGGTCGTTCTGTATTAGAGTGTTTTATTCGCGTACTCGGCTTCTAGTTTTATTTTAACAAAGAGTTCTTGGCCGATCATGAATAGATTACTTACTACCCAGTAAATACCGAGGGCGGCGGCTAATTTGAAAGAAATGATGAAAATCACTACCGGAAAAACGTATTTCATATTTGAGCCCATGCTTCTAGCGAGCTCATCCTGAAAACTAGGTGTTTCTCCCGGTTTCTTCGGTGGAACGGCAGGAACAGAAAGTTTTATTTGATAATACTGGGAAATAGCGGCGAGTAGGGCAATTATCCAGTTACTCTTACTAATATCTAAAAAACCTAGGAAAAACATGTCTATATGAGGTATAGACACGAAGGAATATAAAAGAGAGGAATCAACCTTAGGTAAGCCAGAGCTGTAAAAAATAGAGTATAGGGCGAGGAGTATTGGGAGCTGAACCAAAAGGAGGAAAATACTAGAAAGGGGATTTATTCCATGTTTTTTATAGAGAGCCATTGTCTCGGGATATTGTTTTTGATTATCATTCGGATACTTTGCCTTTATTTTTCTCACCTCTGGATCAACCTTCTTCATCATTAACTGTGTGACGACAGATTTCTTAGCGAGAGGGAAGAGAATGAGTTTAACTATAATAGTAAAGATAATAACGGCCATTCCAGCGTCTAGCCAGGGAATCACATCGAAAAGCAAAATGAAGCCGTTATATAGGGGAACTGATACTAATGCGTGATATAGATAAGTCATCTGTCTATTTTATCTGATTTTAGCAATAATGCGAGCCACTTCCTCACAAAGAACCTTAAAATCCAGTTCTAATGTGTTTTTTCTGGCGAAAAAGATGATGCCGAGCGGTAATTCTTTATTCTTTTTTATATCTTTCTCTATAGCTGAATAGAATCTCCTTCTGATTTTATTCCTTTCTACCGCCGTTTTTACCTCTTTTTTGGAAATTGAAACAGCAAAAAGGCCCTTTAATTTAGGGTCTTTAAGCACTTTGCACATTAAAATCCCAGATCTATAGACAGACCCTTTCTCAAAAACCTCTAAAAACAGCTTTTTTGAGAGCCTATTCCTTTTACTTAGCATTATTTTGATGAGGAAACAGTGAGGGATTTTCTACCCTTTGCGCGTCTGCGTGCGAGAACATTTCTTCCGTCCTTATCTTTCATGCGTCTTAGGAATCCGTGTGAACGCGCTCTTTTTATCTTTTTAGGTTTATATGTGAATGACATAACAGAATGAGTATATAATATTTCCAGAAAAAATCAAATTTAAAGAGCTGTCTTAATTTTTTTGCAAAAAATACTATAAAAATAGTTATCCACACCTTCTCAACATATTTATCTTTCACGCACAAGTTTGAAAAAATATTCACAGGTATATAATGAGCTTAACTTTAATTTCATTTTATGGATCACACCAAACTTTGGGAAGCAGTAAAAATAGAAATGGAACTAGATGTATCAAAGGGCAACTTAATGTGGCTTAAGGATTCGAATATACACAGAATGGAGGAGGGTGTAGTTTATTTAAATGTTCCGAGTACGTTTATAAAAGAGTGGGTATGGAAACATTTTCATAACACTATTTTACGTATATTAAGAACTCATAATGAATCTGTTAGGGGATTAGACTATGTTATCGCTGAGATCGGTGGAAATAAAAAGGAAGAATCTATCAGAAATATTAAAAATACAGTCTGTAGTGAACTTCCACTAGATGATTTCTACATTAATAAAGAGGATAATCTAAACCCTCGTTATACTTTTGATTCCTTTATAATAGGCCCTTTTAATCAAATAGCTCACGCGGCAGCCCAGGCCATCATACAGAACCCAGGAAAGGTCTATAATCCACTTTTTATTTATGGAAACACAGGTCTAGGAAAGACACATCTCATACAGGCCGTAGGAAACTACATTAAAAAACACTATCCGAATAAAAAAGTCTTCTACTTAACATCAGAAAAGTTCGGAACGGACTGTTTAGAATGTTTGCAGACTAATAAAATGGCATACTTTAAGGAAAAATACAGAAAGTATGACGCCATTATAGTAGATGATATACAGTTTTTCTCTGGAAAGGAAAAGTTTCAGGAGGAGCTCTTCCATTTATTTAATCATATGTATGATAATTTTAAACAAATTATCTTTTCTTCTGATAGACACCCTAACTACATACCAAACCTCGAAGACCGCCTTAAGAGCCGTTTCGGAGCGGGTATGATGGTAGATGTACCGACACCTGATAAAGATTCGAAGGTAGCCATTTTAAAGGCAAAAAGTCGCTTTTATAATTTAGTACTGGAAGAAGAAGTCCTAAACCACCTAGCTGAAAATATTAACAGTAATATTCGTGAATTAGAGGGTGTTCTTAATACCATAGTTATACAGACACAGATGAAGGGTAAGCATCTGAGCCTCACGGAAATAAAAAACCTAGTCAAAGACGCTGTAAAACCAAAAAAGAATGTTTCTGTTAAAGAGGTTGTTAAGGTGGTAGCCCAGTTTTATAATATAGAAGAGGATAATATATATGATAAGACTAGAAAAAAGGAGGTGGTTAAGCCACGCCAGTTAACAATGTACCTTCTCCGTGAAGATTTTTGCCTTTCTTATCCATCTATCGGCGAAAAACTCGGAGGAAGGGATCATACTACTGTTATTCATTCCTGTGAAAAGATAAAGGGTGATTTAAAAACAGACCCTTCTTTGACTCAGGAATTAAATCAGATTCGTTCTATGCTTTAGGGACTTCGGCTAGCTGTCGGGAAAACTGTGGATTACTTTGTGAATAAGTAGTTAATAATTAGGGGAATAGCCTGGGGAATATATCTGGATAGGGTGGGTATAAATAGTCAGAAAAACACGAGTCACTTCCTTATCCGAAAATTATTCACAGCGTGGTGGAAAAAAGATACTGAAAATATGTTTAATTTAGGCGGTAGAAAAAGTTCTTAACAAATCCACACCTCTAATAATAATAAAGTGTTTATATAAAAAAAATTAATTAATACTTACTAAAATGAAAATAGAATGCTCGCGAGAAAAACTTCATAGTGCAGTAGCCCACGCGGAACGGTCTACGAATAAAAATCAAAATCTCCCAGTTCTTTCCTGTATTCTGCTTACAGCTAAAGATAATTCAGTGATTCTCCGTTCTACTAACCTAGATATAGGAGTAGAGATAGACGTTCCGGCAAAAGTTAGTGAAGAGGGGGATATCGCTGTTCCTGGGAGCATCCTATATTCATATATTTCCGGAATTTCAAATGAAAAGAATATTATTTTAGAAGAAAAGGATGGGAATTTACACATCACCTCATCGAGAACCACGACCACTATCAAAACTTTGCCTCATAATGATTTTCCATCACTTCCCCATATAGAACACGGCTATATATTCACCATTCATTCAGAAGATCTGTGTTTAGGTCTTAAATCTGTCTGGTACAGCGCGTCTGTGTCTTCAATGAAACCAGAACTTTCCAGTGTTTATGTATATGGAGAGGATGAATACGCTGTATTCGTGGCTACAGACTCTTTTAGACTAGCTGAGAAGAGAGTTAGGGTAGATGGATATAAAGATGGAGAGGGAATGCTCATACCTTATAAAAATGTTCCTGAAATAATTAAGATTTTTGACGGAGTAGATGGGGAAGTAGATGTTTCATTTGATAAAAACCAAGTTTCATTCAAATATCAGGGGATTTATGTTATTTCTCGCTTAGTAAATGGGTCTTTTCCTGATTATAGGCAGATTATTCCAAAAGAATTCGCCTCAGAAGCTGTCATTATTAAACAGGACTTAGTTAATGCTTTAAAACTTTCGACAGTTTTTAGTGATAAGTTTAATCAAATAAACATAACAGTTAGTCCTAATGAAAAGAATATACAAATTTCCACAAAAAATTCAGATGTCGGAGAAAACACTAGCGTTTTACACTGCTCTGTCTCAGGTGATCAGATAGCGAGCAAATTTAATCATAAATATATAAATGATTCATTCCAGTCTGTTCTTTCAGATAGTATTAGCCTTAGTTTCGCTGGGGCACAGAGACCGCTCGTTATTCGCGGTGCGTCAGATAAAACCTTTACGTATTTAGTGATGCCGATGAATCGCTAATCTATAAAAGCGAACGATGTTCAATATTTCTAAATACTTAGTAAAATTCTCAGGAATCGGAGACAAAGAACGCTCTATAATAACCCTTATTAAGGATGTGATTTTAAAAGAAATAGGAATAAATCTAGTGGACAAAGATATTAAACTTTCCCAAAACACCTTAACTATCCGCTCATCATCTCCTATAAAGGCTATGATTTTTATAAAAAAACAAAAAATCCTAAAGGAAATTAATGAGAAAATTCCTAATTCTATTAAAGATATTAGGTGATTTAATTTCTATATAAATTAATCACTTTTTATATTAAATGGAACGGTGACCTTTACTGAATTATAAACAGAATCATAAACTATCGCCGTGAGATCATTGTTTTCTTTTGTGGATTCATAATCAGCGGGGGAGAAGGTGAATTTAAACGAAGGACCGGTAGATGCACCGATATAGGAATTATTTATAAATAACTCCGCCTTATTAATAGGATATTTTCCTGTGGCTGAAACATCTATAGAAACAGACTGATTTCTCGAAAATGTAGAATTTGCTCCAGCAGGAAGGATTATCTTTGCCGTCGGCATATTCGCTGGTATATGAACATTATCTGTTTCAGTAGGAATAGCAGTCGCGGAGGCCTCTACGAATGTGTTATTTGTCTTTTTCCACTGATCAAACCATTTTCTCACACCGTATTCCCAGTTTGCATACTGAGAATCTTTTTCTGGATTCGTCGGAATAGGCCCCAGTGGATTATCTTTATCAATCCATTTTAATATAGTATGAACACCGTTAAAAACCCGTTCCTCCCTAGTTTGTTCAGGTGTATATTCTGTAGCTACTTTTCCAGATATTTTATCTATAGTGTAAGCCATATTTCCCTGCCAAATACTACGTAAAACAGGAGCTAAACCAGCCGGTGGATCCTGAGGTGGGGTAAAAGTGGTCACTGGATAGCTTTTTAAAACATCATTCATAAAAGCAGCCCAGACAGGTGTGATAATCACCCCCGCGACCTTCTTTTCCATAGGAGTATTATCATTTTTTCCAGCCCAAGCACCGACCACGAGGTCTGTCGTGTACCCAAGTATCCATACATCCCTATAGTCATTCGTCGTTCCAGTTTTTACTGCTACATCCTGTTTGACGTCTTTCATAACCTGATTAATACTGTCTAAACGAACAGATTTATCTGATAAAGCGTTTGATATTTCTCTAGCCACATTTATACTAACCACCTGCTGAGGGGTGGGATCCTCCGCCTGTTCTAAAACATTCCCATCAGAATCTTCTACTTTTAAAATATATCTATATGGAACACGGTTTCCCTCATTTGCAAAGACACCATACGCACTCGTCATGTCTAAAAGGGTTACTTCTCCACCACCGAGCACTAAAGTTAAACCATATCTATTCGGATCGCCGAGAGTCGTTATTCCCATTGTTTTAGCTAAGTTTAAGGATTCTCTTTCACCAGCTAAATAAAGGGTTTTAACAGCAGGAATATTTCTAGACTGGGCCAAAGCCTTTTTCATAGTCAAAGGTCCTTCATAAATTCCGTCGTAGTTTACTGGAGAATAGCAGATTTTCGCTGGGTCCTCGCTAGGATTTTTAGTCTTTCCATCCGGAGTACATTCGGAAGAAAACTCTGTTTCCGCATCAAAGAGAACTGTTTCTGGGGTATATCCTTTTTCCCAAGCCTCAGCATAAACAAAGGGTTTAAAGGAAGATCCAGGCTGACGCATGGAAGTAACAATGTTCACATTTCCGTCTATTTTTGTATCGAAATAATTTCTAGATCCGACCATTACTAGGATGTCTCCGTTTTTAGGATTTATAGCCGTCATGGCTGTATTACTAGCGTCAAAATTATCTTCGAGGGCCTGTGCGAAACTAGAGACAGTCAGTTCGGCCTTTTGCTGCATAGTGTAATCCATTGTTGTGGTAACCCTTAATCCTCCATTCATTACCTTTTCTTCACCATATTTTTCTACTAAATAATCTCTAACAAACATTGAAAAATGTGGAGCCTTCATACTTCCTTCCGTCTTAAGTAAAAAATTTACTTTTTCTTTGATCGCTCCATCATATTCCACCTGAGTTATGTATTTGTAATCAAGCATTTTCTTAAGAACAGTTTTTTGCCTAGCGTCTAGTGAGGCCTTATTTTTTCCAAAAGGAGAGTAGTAGGTGGGTGCCTGGGGAAGGGCGGCTAAATATGCGGATTCGGCTATGGTGACATCTTTTGCTGATTTGCCGAAATACTGCATACTAGCCTCCTGAACACCGTAAATGTTTCCTCCGTACGGAGACTCATTTAAATAAGTGGTTAAAATTTGCTGTTTAGTTAAAACACGTTCTAGTTTCAAAGCCAAAACCCATTCCTTTAATTTTCTAGTTATGGTTTTATCGTTTGTTAATATGGTGTTTTTTACAACCTGCTGGGTAATAGTAGATCCGCCCTGCGCATATCCAGCTGAAGTAATGTTTGCAAAAATAGCCCTTATAATAGATGTAACTTTAATTCCTGGATGATTATAGAAATCAGCGTCTTCTATAGAAATGGTGGCGTCTTTAATATGCTCAGAAATATCATCCCAAGTAACCACTGTCCTTTTTTCATTCGCATGAATATCATAAAGAAGGATTTGGCCAGTTCGGTCATATATCTTTGTAGACTGTGATATGACACGACTTTGAAAAGCCTGAAGATCAGGAATGTCTATAGAGGCAAACCATAAGGCAAATATGCCTGTAAATAAGGCACATAAAGACAGAATTAAAAGCACTGTATTTCTTATCCAATGCTTCTTAAAATGCCTAAATTCTTTTTTAATATATTTCATTGATAGTATTTTACCATATTGTGCATTCATGATAAGGTATATCTATATGATTTGGTCAAAAAAAGCAAAAAAGGAGGGAAATAATGAGGATAATAGCGTCATCCGTGACGAGGCGAGAATAGAAGAACTTCTCACTCGTGGGGTGGAAAACATTTATCCGAGCAAAGACTTTCTAAAAAAGAAACTTTTAAATGGAGAAAGAGTTACTCTTTATTTAGGAATTGATCCGACAGGCTCCACACTACACCTCGGCCACACTATTCCTTTGAAAAAATTAAAGGAATTTCAGGACCTGGGCCACGGAGTCATTTTGCTTATCGGCGACTTCACAGGAATGATAGGGGATCCGACGGACAAATCAGCTACTAGAAAAAAACTAACCCATGCTGAGGTTTTAACTAATGCAAAGTTATACAAAAAACAGGCGTCCACTTTTCTTAATTTTAGCGGTTCTAATCCAGCGGAACTGAAATATAATTCTGAGTGGCTGGGAAAGTTAAATTTCGGAGATGTTTTAGAGCTTTCTTCACTCGTCACTGTAGATCAGATGTTAAAGAGAGATATGTTTGAGAATAGAATGAAGGAAGGAAAACCTATATACATCCATGAATTCATGTATCCTCTTATGCAGGGATTCGACTCCGTAGCCATGAATGTGGATGGCGAAATCGGCGGAAATGACCAGACTTTTAATATGCTTATGGGTCGTGATCTTCTAAAAACACTTAAAAATAAGGAGAAATTCGTAGTGACTTGCAAACTCCTCACAGATTCTAGTGGAAAGAAAATGGGAAAGACCGACGGAAATGCAGTGAGCGCGAATCAGACGGCGCCTGATATGTTTGGAAAAGTAATGAGCTGGTCAGATTCTTTAATTCCACTCGGTTTTGAACTTTGCACTTTCGTTTCGACAGAAGAGATTAAGAAAATAAAGGCCGGACTAGATGCTGGGGAAAATCCTCGAGATGCTAAGGTCCGTTTGGCAAAGGAAATCGTTTCTGTTTATCACGGCTCGCTCGCAGCCGAAAGAGCTGTCGCAGATTTCGAATCCACTTTTGCAAAAGGGGGAATACCGGAAGATGCGCCCGTCTCTTCAGTTAAAGGCTCGGCGAAGCTCTCAGAACTCCTTTTAGAAAATAATTTAGTTAAATCAAAAACAGATTTTAAAAGACTGGTAGACGAGGGGGCGATTTCCGAGATAGGGCAGGAGCCTATCACAAGCTATGATGAAATAGTCATTAAAAGCTCCGTTTGGAGAATTGGTAAAAAGAGATTCCTAAAGGTGGAGGTTTCTAAATAAAGGAAAATATCAGACGGGACAGCGAATATACGAGGAACTACTCCTCGTATTTATCGTTAAAAGGATTAATATCCTCCTCAAGCATTCCTTCTTCTAAAATATCTGGATTTATTATTTCTTCCTCAGTTTCAATTATTATGGCTTCGCGAACAGGCTTCTGTGCGACAGATTTCTGGGATTGCTTAATGGCTGGTTTAATAACTGATTTAATAACAGGCTTAACAGCAGGCTTCTTTTTTATTTCCTCCTTCTTTATAACCTTCTCATTTTTCTTAACTGACTTATTTGCTTTTTTGACTTCCTTTTTCTTTAGCATATTAGTGAAATGGGTAAAAAGTAATTATTATATCAATACGTCATTTGTATCAAAACTGCCTTTATTTTGCAAATATGGAAAACTGTGGAAAACCTACAAAAGGAAGGCACCCATTTGGACTGTGGGGAGTTCTAAGAATTTCTGTGGCAGGCTAAGTGTGTGAGGGCCGCCGCTATGGCGTCGTACTCATCATCGTGTTCTATTACTTTTTCTATATAAACCAGCTTCGGAATCATCGATATTATCTGCTTTTTATCCGCTTTGCCGTAACTCGTAATAGCGATCTTTATTTGGAGAGGGGAATATTCAAAGACGGAAAGGTTGTGATTTCTAGCTTCGTAAAGTAAAACACCGCGGGCTTCGGCTACCTGAATAGCAGTTTTTTGATTTGTTGTAAAGAAAATGGTTTCTATCGAAAGTGCTTCTGGTTCGAATTCTTCTATGAGTCGTCGGAATTCTTCCCCGAGGGCTTTTAATCTATCTGGAAAAGATGTTTTTGCGCTAGTCCTAAAACATTCTGAAAAGAGCAAAGTTTCTTTGCCCTTTCCTTCAGGCTTTTCGACTATAGCTATTCCGAGCCTTTCATATCCGGGATCAATGCCGATTACTTTCATATTTATATTTGCCTTTTTATTATACTACTCCGCATTAGTATAGATTTCCTGGACGTCATCATTATTCTCTAATTCCTCTATTAATGCCTGTAGTTTTTCTATATCTGCGTCCTCTAAGGGCATGGTGGTATTCGGTGTCCAGCCTTCATGTGTTTTTGTAAAAGCCCATGATGCACTGCCCTGAGCGGCTAATTCATAACCGTTTTTAGAGAGCAAATGTTTGATTTCTTGAGACGTTCTATTTCGACTGTCGGTTAATGCGTCTATCATAATAGCTACACCTCCGGGTCCATAGGTTTCATAGACAACAGAGTCCATCACGGCGCTACCGGCCTCCGTAGCCTTTTTAACAGCGCGGTCTATGGTGTCATTCGGCATATTTACCTCACGTGCTTTTTCTATAGCTGCCTTTAGGGCGGGGGAAGAGAGATTTCCGTTTGCTTTCTTTACCTCCATGGAAATTAGACGAACATATTTAGTAAAAACCTTACTCTTCTGAGCGTCGGTCTTTGCCTTTAAATGCTTAATTTTAGAGAATTTATTATGTCCGGACATTTTTGTAAGATATTAGAGATAAAATATTTATGAATTTTTTGTTAACTGGGGATTACTTTCGTTCATCCCTCGGTGTTATTATATACCCATCATGGCAGAAGATAAATTAATCATTATTTTTCAAAACGAACCAGTAAGACGAATATGGTCCAAAAAAGACGAAAAGTGGTATTTTAGCTTGGTGGATATAATTAGCGTTTTAACAGAAAGTGAAAGGCCTAGAAAATACTGGGATGATTTGAAAAGAAAGATAAAAGAAGAGGGTTTCATTCAGTTGTCCGACAAAATCGGACAACTGAAAATGCCTAGTGCTGATGGAAAATTATATCTAACAGATGTGGCAGATGTGGAGACCTGTTTAAGAATCGTTCAGTCCATCCCTTCTCCCAAAGCAGAACCTTTTAAAAGCTGGTTGGCTAAGGTGGGGTATGAAAGAATGAAAGAAACAATAGATCCTGAAATAGGCTTAAATAGATCAAGGGATAATTGGAAAAGACTCGGCCGATCTGAAAAGTGGATAGAAAAAAGAATGAGTGGGCAAGAAACGAGGAATAAACTAACAGATTATTGGTCGGACCACGAGATTAGTAGTGAGAAAGAATTCGCTATTTTAACAAATGTAATCCATAAAGAATGGTCAGGACTATCTGTTAGAGAGCATAAAGAATTGAAGGGAATAAATGGCATAATTTGAGAGATCATATGGACGAGGCGGAGCTTCTTTTTACAGCTCTGGCTGAAATGTCCACTAGACATATAGCAGAGAAAGACCAAGCCATGGGATTTGATGAGAATAAAAAGTCTGCTGTGGAGGGTGGAAAGATTTCTAAAGGAGCGAAAGAAGCCCTAGAAAAAAAGACTGGGAAAATGATGGATAGATTATAGAAGCTTTTTTGTAATGTGGTCTGGCGGGGTTAAATTTAAATGCATATAACCGAGCTCTGTGACAATTCTTCCACGCGGAGTTCTTTCTATAAAGCCTATTTGTATTAAATATGGCTCATTAAATTCCTCGATGGTGGCTTCTTCCTCCGAAAGTGCAGCGGCTATAGTTCCTAGGCCGACGGGGCCACCTCTAAATTTATTTATTATCACCTCTAAAATAGAGCGGTCGCTCGCGGTTAATCCTTTAAAATCTATTTGCAAAAGTTTCAAAGCTTTTTCAACAGCCTCTTTATTTAAAGTGCCACCAATAACCTGAGCGTAGTCTCTGCACCTTTTAAGGAAATAGTTTGCTGTACGAGGTGTAAAACGGCTACGAAGGGCTATTTCCCGAGCGGCGTCCTTTTCTATCTCTATTCCTAAAATTTTTGATGATCTATGAATAATTTTTTCGATTTCTTCTTCTGTATAAAACTCTAGTTTAAATGTTCCACCGGAGAAGCGTGAGCGAAGGGGGGAGGAAATCATCGCTATGCGGGTAGTGGCGGCTATTAGTGTAAAAGAGGGGAGTTCTAGCTGTATAGTTCTGGCGGAAGGACCTTTGCCTATAATAATATCTAAATTACCAGATTCCATGGCCGGATAAAGCACCTCCTCAATAGCCTTATTTAAGCGATGTATTTCGTCTATAAACAGAATATCCCCATGAGAAAGGTTTGTGAGAATAGAAGCTAGGTCGCCCACTTTTAAAATAGCAGGACCAGATGTGATTTTCATCTGAGCACCGGTTTCTTTTGCTATTAAATGGGCTAAAGTGGTCTTTCCGAGGCCTGGGGGTCCGTAAAATAAAATATGCTCCGGCGGATGCTTTCGCTGTTTAGCCGCTGTAAGTAGAATATGAAGGTTGTTTTTTATGGGTTCCTGACCGATATAGTCTTCCCAGCGGGAAGGGCGGAGGGTTTGGTCTAAATATCCAGTTTCTAAGCCCTCTTTTGGAATATCGGCCGAACCAGTTTTGGTAGGGCTTGACATTAAAATCGAATTATGCTAAGCTATTCACGAAATCTTCACAAGCGCATAATTCTCCAAACAATGTTGTCTGTTCACGCAGACAAATTGATTTTTTATAGAGGACGTTCTGGTAACTTACTTCGGTATGTTTTCTGGGGTTATCCTTAATAATCTTTCGCACTTTTAGTGATCGCATTGAAAGTATTGCTTGGAGAATTATGCGCTTGTGCATTTCTCGGCAACACCATACCTGTAATCGTACTCTTCTATAGAAAAAGTTCAATTGACAGTGTTAGAGGTTTATATCTATAATTCTTTCTAGCTCGTCTAAACTAGTCATTCCTGATAAAACCTTTATTATCCCATCCTGAGACATCATTAAAATACCCTGCGGAGAGGCGGTCTTTTGTATTTCTTGGGCGCCATCGCTCATTTCCACGGATTTATTTACAGATTCGTCTACTAATATTCCTTCGTATATACCGATTCGGCCTTTGTATCCAGTCATATTGCATTTTTCACAGCCTACGGACTGCCAGATTTTACTGTTATTTTGTGGAATTTCACTTTTATCAAAAATCCCAGCTAAAACCTTTTCAATCTTCTCTTTATTTGTCCCATCTAATGTGATTTCTTTTCGGCAAACGGGGCAAAGTTTTCGAACGAGACGCTGAGCGAGGGCGATGTTTATAGCCGAGCTAATAACGTGCGGATTTATTCCTAGGTCTATGAGGCGGGGGAATGAGCCGGCGGCGTTATTCGTGTGCAAAGTAGAAAAGACTAAGTGTCCCGTCAACGAAGAGTTGATGGCTATTTGTGCTGTTTCACTATCACGTATCTCTCCCACCATGATCACATCAGGGTCCTGTCTTAATGCTGCACGGAGTCCTTCTAGGAAATTATAGCCTTTGTCATTCACCTGAGTCTGAACTATTCCCGGCAAATGATATTCGATAGGGTCTTCTATGGTAATAACTTTTACACCAGGATTATATACTTTCTTTAGGAAAGCATAGAGGGTGGTGGTTTTACCGGAACCTGTAGGACCAGTCGTCAGTATCATTCCATTCGGCTTTTCTATTTGCTCTAAAATAACAGAGAGAAGCTTTTTAGGAATTCCGAGTTCTTCTAACGGAACGGCGATAGACTTAGGGTTAAGGAGTCGAAGCACCACAGATTCATTATATGCACCAGGTAAAATAGAAGCACGGACTTCTATATCCATATCAGAAAGTTTAATACTGAAACGTCCATCCTGAGCATCCTTTTTAACATTTAATTTCATTCCAGAAAGGAGTTTTATGCGGGATAGGACGAGGTTATATACAGATGTGTCTAAATTTGCCACATTCGTAAGCACACCGTCTAAACGATAGCGAATTCGTACATATTCTTCTTCTGGTTCTATATGAATATCTGATGCATTCGTAGAAAGTGCACCAGCTAAAACATGTTCTAAGATTCTGGAAGTCTTAAAACCCTTTTTATTTGCCAAAATATCTTTAATGACATTCTGGATGTCCACGAGCGATGGGTGAGTGTTTATGATGTCTAGAATTTCATCGTGAGCAATGTCTATAGAACCTCCTGTGGTTTCTCTAGTTTTGGAAAGGTCGGCATATGCAGCCCAAGCTTTTTCAAGGCTCGTTGTGGAAGTGACATACTGTTTTACTTCATAACCCTGATCTATTAGAGAGCGAATTACCATGGCCGTTTTTTCTTCTTCTGGTACTCGGACAGCCACTTTTAATTTTTTATCACTAATGGCAAAGGCGGCCACTTTAGCAGCGTGGGCGTCTATCTCCTCTATGACTTTTAGTGCGTCAGTACCTATAGGAATGCCGGAGAGGTCTATGTATTCTAGGTTATGCCGAGTGGCGATAACCTTCGCTAATTCCTCCTCCTCTTTTTGATAGAGTTCTTTAACTCTACGATTTTGCTTATCTTCATCGAATTGAATCATGTGAATAGTTTAGCACATCGTGAGGAAAGCTAGTAATAAGGCTGTGGAAAGAGGTAAGTACCCACACCCTCCCCCACACTATTGATGGAAAGTAAATAGGCAGTTCCCTCGTAATAAATGATTATGAGAGGACTATCAAAATCACAAATAGATGAAAGATTAGTAGAACTTAGAAATCTAAGAACGCTTTACG
>JAPLZH010000058.1 GCA_026395105.1 Candidatus Tayloriibacteriota bacterium | reverse complement strand
CATCCTAGCTTTAATTTCAATGTCAGTTAGTCTCATTACGTCATGTATTCTACCATGGTGGCTAGATGAATACTTGTGTTGTTATACACAGTACCAGAAAGCACGATGACGGCTTACTTAAAAGGGGTGTGAGGGGTTACTCCGGATTTCCTTGCACATAAATCATCATTGTGTTATGTTTTGATTATATTATAAGTAACACGGGCAGTCGGGGTTAGTCGCCCTGCGTCACTAATTAAGGTGGCTTGCTTCCCGTAAAAACACAATGAATGCAGAGATAAATACTAAAGATGGTGTAAGAGTGTATGAAATAGGATATCTCTTCTTACCATCAATCCCTGAAGAAAAAGTCGGGGCAGAGGCAGCTCTAATCGAAGAGCTCGTGGAGAAAAATAAAGGTGAGATTATAGCTAGAGAAGAACCGAAAAAGAGTGTTTTGGCCTATCAGATGATAAAGAAGATAGGTTCTACAAATCATCGCTTTAAGGAAGGATATTTCGGCTGGGTAAAGTTCGAAATGCCTCAGGCTGATGTTAATGTCATAAAGGAATCTTTGGATATTAATCCTTCAGTTTTGAGATATCTTCTTATTACTACTATTAAGGAAGATACTTATCTAGGTGAAAGTGCAAAGGCATTGGCAAAGGAATTAGCTGGGGAAGGTGAAGAAACTACTGTAGTAGAGGAAGTGAAAGTTATTCCACCAGAAGTTATAGTTAATCCAGCTAGTGTCGAAGAGATAGATAAATCTATCGATGAAATGGTTACTAAGGGTGAATAATTAACTAATCGCTTATTATGTATATAAATAAAGCGTTAATTTATGGGAATTTGACTCGTGATCCAGAGACACGGGCATTACCCTCAGGAATGAAGGTTTGTAATTTCTCTGTAGCTACGAATAGATCGTGGAAGGATAAGAGTGGAGTATTACAGAGTTCCGTAGACTATCATAATGTAGTCATGTTCGGAAAACCGGCAGAGGTAGCTTCTCAGTATTTAAAAAAGGGAGCAGCTGTCTATGTCGAAGGTAGAATGCAGACTAGAAGCTGGGATGGTCAGGACGGACAGAAGAAATACAGAACAGAGATCGTCTCTGATGGTTTCCAGTTCGGCCCAAAGATGGGTGGGGGTGAAGGTCATGGGGCGGGGGCTAGTGCGGGAGCTAGTTCAGGAGGTGTAGGGGTGACAGGAAGTGGTGCGGGGGGCGTGGGAGGCGCAGGCGCATCTTCAGGTCAGTCAAAATCATCTCCTAAGGGTAATGGTGCTTCTAAGTCTGGTGAAGATGCTGGTCCTGTAACAGGTGCCGGTGCTCCAGCAGATGAAGCTATTCAGTACCCAGAAGAAGAGATTAATGCAGATGATATTCCATTTTAATTTAAAAAACTATGAAAGAGTGTTACTTTACTAAAAATAATATTAACCATATAGACTATAAGGATACAGAAATCCTTAAGAAGTTTCTTAACCCACACAGCCGTATTCTAAATAGAAAGAAGACCGGTGTTTGTGCTAAGAGTCAGCGCCAGTTAGCTACTGCAGTTAAGCGCGCTAGATTCATGGGCTTACTTCCTTATGTTTCTAGATAAATAGAGCGGGGAAGTAAAGAGGAAGTAAAAGAGTGAGAGAATGTGCAGGGAATCTATATTTAAATAGCAAAAAATCCATCGAGAGATGGATTTTTTGTTTTCTAGCTTACTCTTTCTCTATATTCTCCGGTTTCTGTATTTATTTTTATTATGTCTCCTTCGTTTATAAAGAGCGGACCGTATATTTCTGCACCGGTTTCTAGGATAATAGCTTTAGAACCGCCTTTTACAGTGTCTCCGGCGACTGCGGGGGCCGCTTCAGTGACTTTAAGTTCTACAGTGATAGGGTATTTAAAGCCGATGTTTCTTTCTTCAAATGTCATAAGCTCTAAAATAGAATTTGCCTTTATATACTGTATTTTAGGGCCAGCTAATTCTTCGCTTATGCTAAAGCGTTTACTAGGATCATCTTTTTCGCAGAACCAGCATTCTCCTTTGCTTTTATAAAGTAATTTTACTTTACGTGTTTCTATCTCAGCTTCCTCTATCTTTTCAGACTGGTGGAAAGAGTATTCTGTTACTTTGCCAGTAAAGAGATTTTTTAACTTTGTAGCATTTACTGGTTTTCTCTGCTGTTTTCGAAAAACGTGTGAAGTGATGACTTCATACGGTTCGCCGTTAAGTATTATAAGCGATCTTTCGACGGCTTCATTATATTCGAGCATTGCCATGATGATATGATTTAATTAACCTTATTAGAGGCCATTCTATACGGTTTAGAGTAAAACAGCAAGCTCTCGTATCGACTCACGTAAAATGACACTATGGGTCGACGGTTCAATCATATAAAAAGACACCGAAACCATGGTAATTTGCTTGTAACACTAAATATATAAGTAAAACCATGGATATTAACGCAAAACAACAATATATGGACA
>JAPLZH010000029.1 GCA_026395105.1 Candidatus Tayloriibacteriota bacterium | reverse complement strand
GTCCATATATTGTTGTTTTGCGTTAATATCCATGGTTTTACTTATATATTTAGTGTTACAAGCAAATTACCATGGTTTCGGTGTCTTTTTATATGATTGAACCGTCGACCCATAGTGTCATTTTACGTGAGTCGATACGGGCGGTTTTTTATTT
This sequence comes from Candidatus Tayloriibacteriota bacterium, assembly GCA_026395105.1. Lineage (GTDB taxonomy): Bacteria > Patescibacteriota > Minisyncoccia > Phycocordibacterales > PALSA-1337 > JAPLZH01. Next base: position 5,483 of record JAPLZH010000029.1, on the reverse strand, counting down.
TCTAAAACGGGGATATAATAGACATTCAGTTATCGGATATCAAATACTCGAATTATCAAAGAATGCATTTGAAAATAGTGAGAAGGGTGGAAAAGTTTCTGTGGAGGTAGGAGATGATGAAGTAAAAGTGATCATTATGTCATAAGAATAAGGTTTTTCGAAAATAAGACGCTCGAGGAATGTGCCGGACTCATTCGAAAGAAACATAGGGAGAGCATTCGCCAGATAGAATCGAAGGCACTTCGTAAACTACTTCATCCTTCCCGCGCGAGGAAACTTCTCGGCACCCCTTACCTTTGAAGTCTTCGACGGTCTTTCAGTCTAGTTCCAGATGCTAGACTGATTTTTTATTATTAGATATCCACATTTAGATATTCTCATACACATTAAAATAATCTCTTAGGTGTTATACTTTATTAATGAAAAAGAAAAATATCTATCAGGCTTCTGTTTTAGTTTTATTCTCAGTTTTATTACTAATAGTTTTCGCTGGAAATATTAGTTCATTCTCTAGTGCTGGCGTATATAACCAGGCGGTAGCTATAGATGCTTTTTCAAATACGAATAATTTTACTCCTTTAACCTACTCAGTCCTGAACATGAGTATGGATGTTAAGGGAAAATCATTAACTAATAGTGGAAGCGCAGATACTACGGCAGAGTTAAAACAGTATGATGCTAGTAATAAAGTCGTAGAATACTGGGATGTCGAATATGAGCAAAAGGGAAGTAGCCGTAGTCAGTGTGCTCCTCCTGTGTTAAATATTAAGTTTGACGGTGGTCATGGTAGTGGCTTTCATGATAAGTTCCACGGATTAACTACTTATCCAGGGTATTCCTCATTAAAATATAAGACTGTACGTTTAATTCCTGAATGCGATATTTGGAATGACTATAACATACCCAGTGGAACTGTCGGATTTTATGGCCAGTTAAATGTTTCATTAAGAGAATATTCCATATTTAAAATATTTAGGGCCTTTGATATTCCTACGATGGATGTGATCGGTTTTGCAAATATACAATTCAACAATACCTCTGAACCCGGATATGCCGGACAGTCATTTAGATACATGATGGTGCAAAGAGATAATGAAGATAAAGATGAAGTATCTTTTGCGAAACAGTTTAATATAGACCCAGTTCTATATCAGTCAGGTGATTTGGAAAGAGGATTATCTACATGGAAATTTGATATAGTTAATAGGCTTACATCTGCAAAAATTATAAATAAGGCTGATGATTCAGTTTTACAGAATATAACTTTTGATCCAAATACGACATTACGATTTCTTTTGCTAACAGAATTCCTCGATTTATCTGATATGAGTACTCTCCATAATGAGGACTGGGGAATAAATAAAACTACAGGGAATGGAGAGATAATACCACATGGTTTTGATGCATCATATTCCTGTAGTGTTAGTGATCCTAGTAATTACTGGATACCCTACATGATTAATCAGCTGCCTGTTAGCTCTAGATCGGCATATCAAATCGCCTACTATAATATTGCTAGAAATATATTCGGTGATTCCTCTTCTTTGGATAAGATGATTACTCTTATTAATGAATTTCCTTATACAGACGTAGATAAGTCGATGCTGATAGACTATATAAAAATAAGATTTTATCAATACGCTAAATACTTTGACTCCGAAGGTTTCGCTATAAGTATGGGTCAAAGTTATAGTCCATTAAACATAAAATTACCATTTACTTCTGAGGAATTTGATTCTCACCTTAATAGTTTTAAAAATAAATGTGCCCCGAAGGTAGATGTAGCATACGGAGTCTCGGCTACATCTAGTGGTCAGAGTGTTTTTGAGAAAGAAAAAAATAATCCTGATTTATTAAACGGTTCTTTTGCCATAGATGTGAAAACAGGTTCTTCGACTCTCCGAGTTTCTAAAATAGGATCTTTCACAATTAACCTCATGGGATCGACGACCACTAACAATAATTATTTACTTCATAATGTATGGCCGTCATATAGGATAGAACCTAATCTGCCAGACACTATCGGACCATATTATTTAATTCCACCTAATACTATTACGCATTTTGTAATTAGCTTTGATGTTGAATATAAATATTGGGATTGGCATACTCAAGAATATAAAAATCTAGAAGGAGACTATTATGCAGAATTAAGTAGTTTTACGGCAAATAATAAAACGGCGCCCATTTCACTAGGCTTAAAGACGGGTATTTTATCTTTCGTTTCGCCCACGTCTACACCGCCCACCCTAAGTAAACCATCTGTCATACCTTCAGCCTCGAGTACTAATTCTGGTGATATTGTAAAACTCACATTTAAATTTCCTTCAGATACTATTCGCGCTTCGCTATATTTAGCCTGTCCTGTAGGAGTATATTTAGTTTCTCCTGTCGGAGAGAAGGGTGGAGGTTATGCATGTAATAAATTCATGGATGTGACTTTTGGTTCCTTTGCTACCATGGCCATCTTTAATACTTCCACAAGTACAAAAATAGTGGTACCGAATTATTATGTTTATCTTTCCGATAATCCGAAATATGCCTTAGGTGCCACGACGCAGATAGCTGTTAAACCAGTAACGATATCCACGTCAACACCGCCAAGTATAGCTACATCCACCCCAGTTATTCCACCAATACCGAAAGTGAAAGCCTCTAGTGGTGGAGGAGGTAGCGTTTTCACTCCCGCACCCACTCCAACTCCAACATTACCTCCATCTCCGAGCCCGACCCCTAGCCTAACTCCAACCCCGATTCCGACCATAACCCCGGTATCTACGCCTGTCGAGTCTTTCAGTAATAGTAAAAATTATATATCAAATGTGATTAATGCTACAGCTAGATTATTATTTAGGAATTGGTAAATTATGTTTGTATTGATATAATTCATTTATGATAAAAATAAATTCAATAGTCCCAGATTTCGAGCTAGACTCTTATCAGAATGGAAAAATTAAAAAAGTAAAGCTTTCTTCCTATAAAGGCAAATGGGTGGTACTCGTTTTCTATCCGGCGGATTTTACTTTCGTTTGCCCTACAGAATTAGAGGATGCACAAAAGTATTATGATGAAGTGAAAAAGATGAATGGCGAAATTATGAGTATAAGTACTGATACTGCCTTTGCACATAAAGCATGGCATGACACTTCGCCAGCCATCGGGAAAATTAAATATCCCATGCTCGCAGATCCGACAGGCCGAATATCCGAAATGTTCGGGACATATATAGAAGATGATGGAATGTCTCTTCGCGGAACTTTCATAATTAATCCAGATAGAGTACTAAAGACAGTAGAAATTCATGATAATGATATTGGTCGAAGTGCAAAAGAAATGTTTCGAAAATTACAGGCTGCTAAATTCATAAGTGAAAATAAAGGCAAAGTTTGCCCTGCGAGCTGGGAACCTGGGGAAGAGACTTTAAAGCCCGGAACGGATCTCATCGGAAAAATTTAAAGAAAAAGCGAAAGGTTGACAGTCCTATACGATATGTTAATGTAAAACAGGAATATCAAACGATTTTCTGAGTGACTTGGCTATAGTGGCCATTTGACTCAAAACAACAAACTCAAATCGGAGGTAAATTTGAAAAATAATAATAAACAGCAAAAAGCGAAGGGGCGTGTAAGGTTTAACGGCCTATCAGCTTTCTTCATTCTGGCCATACTTTTCTGTCTCAGTCTTTATCTCGTCCCAGCATTCATCGATATGAAGCGGGATAGCGTGCATAAGAAAGCTGAGGCTATCGGCCTTTTCGGTGCTCCGAAAGAGATCGAAGAGAGGCATGTCTGGATTTCAGAGAATGCGAAGGGGGCTGATGAGTACGGCAACCTTCCAGTTCACATCATGTTTCGTTACAATGAATACGATACGTGGAAATTACGCGGGACTGGGACGAGACTTGGAAGCTTCCCGAATCATCTGATGACAGCTTATCATGTATTCGAGGATGCATCTGGACAGTTCGGATGGAGGAAAATCTGCCCAAATGAATTCTCTGGAAATGAGAAAATCATGCCTATCATTTCTAGGGAGTTGGCTAATGAGACCGATACAGACGATTCAATTCTCTGTAGAATCGATACAAATAGGACTGATTTTCCGATGTTATCTCTTCCGGCTTCTACGAACAGATTTCGAGAATGGGAGAAAAAGGATTATGCCGCAAAGGTTTGGCCGGCAAAGATTCACTTCAAAACTTATCCGAAAAAGACCATCCAAAATGTTCTGTCTGTCGAAGTGACGCCTGGTATTTTTTATTTCATCTTTGACTGGCAGGTCATGCATGGTGAGAGTGGAACACTGGCTACCGTGGAGGGCGAAAAGGAAAAGGCTTTCCTCGTAATCATACGGGAGCAAGAAGTGGGCAAGGAGACATTTGATAACTTGCTACCCGAAAACAGGAAATTGATGAATTGGTCAAAGGGTAAGAAATACGGGGTGGGTGTCCTCATTGCTATAGATCAGAAAAAGCTTTGACTGTTTTTGTGATTAGTTTTGTTAAACATATCTCGCCTGCGTGCAAAACGTCGGCGGGTTTTTTAATTTACAAATTCAGCATTGTAATGTTTTCTCTTTAAGGCCGTCTGAATAGATGCATTGTCATAATGATATATGGAAATACACGAACATCCACTTAGCTGGGAGGCGCTCGGCGCTTTCGTGGTTATTATTACCTTAGTTCTAACGGCTTCTCTTCACCCTCTCGTTCATTCACTTCATAAGAAAACTAAAATACCCGTTCTCCTTTGCACTTTTATAATCCTCCTCATTCTTTTAATTCCTTTCGCAATAATCGGCCTCATGATTATTCCTAATCTAGTAAACGGCCAGCTCCCAGAGCTTTTTATGAGCATTGACGTTACCTTAAAACATTTGCCATTAATCGGACAATATTTCACTAATTTTAGCATTGTTCATTATTTAGAATCATATTCGAGCTCTGTCCTAGCCTCATCTAGTGCTATAGCAATGACCGTTTTTTCTATAATTTCCAAATTTATCCTGACCTTTTATTTTGTATATGATTATGAGCGACTTTAAAACTATTTTTAAGCATTTTTCCATACAGAGAAAAGGCAAATTCAGTCGGGCAATCAAAATATCATGAAGTGATCGATTCTGTAGCCACTGAATATGAAAAGGGAATGAAGGCTAGTAAGAAGGAAATAAATGATTTAGCAAAGGATTTGAAAAAGCATTGGAAAACTATCAGTAATTCGCCAAAGAATTTAAAGAAGGATTTATTAAAAATGATGGTTTAGGGGCGTAAGAAGGGAAGTTGGAAAAACTCGCTAATTTGACAATAGGGCACTAATACTGTAGTGTTCTATTCGGCCATATAGCCTCTAGCTACCCCTCAAGTAGGACACTCGAACTTAATAATGAATAATACTCTGTTGCTGTCCTAAACTCAATACACTCCCTAGGTCGGTCATTCAAGAAGGAATGGATTTCATCTAAATCTTCTTGAGTAACGGTAC
>JAPLZH010000054.1 GCA_026395105.1 Candidatus Tayloriibacteriota bacterium | reverse complement strand
AGTGGTAGTAGAAGTGTCTTGGGCTGTGACGGTATATATCACTGGACTTGTGAAGTTTTGGGCTACGCCTGATAGAGGACTAGTGGAGGAACCCGTGATTGAGATTGTAGGAACTAGAGCGGTGACATTTGTTCCGTATGGAACAGTTAAGCTAACAGTATGGGCAGTATTATCCACGATACCTGTGACTGAGGGGCTTAGGAAATTAAATGATGTGATACTAGTGTCTGTGGAATCAGCCTTAGGAATTTGATAAATATGAACATCGTTAGGAGCAAAAGAATCAGTAAATACTCCATCATTTGTAGATACTGTGCGACTCTCATCAAAAACTGTAGCATTCTTAACACCTGATAATCCAGAGACGTTGAATTCTGTACTTAATGTATCAGCTTCAGAATTTTCTGTTAATCTTACAGCAAACACATAAATATTATCGGCATCCTCACGGACCAGAGTATCAACCCTATTACCGGCAGTGTCCGAATTATCACTCACTGTACGAGGTGGTGCTGCAGAAAGCACAACATTTTTCAATCTTCCAATTTGATCAACAAATTTAGCCATTTGCGCGTGATGAGCATCATCAATATAAGTATAATCAGGGACTTCCGGTCCCCACCATTGGATACCTTTCATACCATGAACAACAGCTAACCATGCCTCCATTCGTAGCTGATCAGAATTCGGCCCATGTCCTCCTGTACAGATGGGAGCATCAGGGCACGGCTGAATTCCTGCTTCAATAAAGGTTGTCCATGGTGTAAGGCCATAATTATATTTTTGCCATAAATCCATATTAGTAACCCAATAGCTGAATGTAGTCTGATATATGGAAGGATACATATCAAAACTATATAAATCTGAAACTAAATTCGGATAAAGAAAACCTTTTATTTTTGTACCGCCTGGACCCCACCCATAAAGATTTAGGGCTTGCGGGTGATTAAAATCTATATCATGAACTGCATCGGTGACTGCTTGAATTGTACTCGGAAGAACACGTGGTGTACTCCCTCCTAGATCTGGTTCATCGACCCATGTCCACATGAACACATTAGGGTGATCCTTTAAAGCATCTGCATAGCCAGAAGCTAAAGAAACTGCATCGGGAGTATTTATACAAAAACGCACTTCAAATACATCATTACAAAAACGTTCATCTGGCCCGATGCTTGGCTGCCCCACAGTTTCTATAAAACTTTGATACTGCTCTTTACTATAGCTATTTGCATAGCCAGAAGCCCAGCCATACATATTTGCCCAGCCATTGTTCCAGTAAGATATCCAACCACTAGGATTTTGCATATATGGTGTAACAGGAAAAACTAAAGTACCATTTCGTGAGATACTATTATTTTCATCGATAGACACTGTGGGAGTGCCATTAATATATTTACGAATAGTTTCGGTATAAATTACTTTCTGTACATCACTTGAATTAAGTAGTTTTACATCGAGAGTATGGTTACCAGCAGTTAGGGTTGAAAGTGCTAATGTGACATATTCTTCGCCAGTAATAGAACCAGTTTTTCTATATACTTCTGAGCCATCTATATCAACCACTAATTTATCTGAGGAAACCTGCCCAAATAAAGTATTTCTTAACTTCATCGTAGACCGACCGAAAGTATTTGCATGACGAACTTTAATATTTACAGAAGGAGCCCCCACGCGAGAATTATTAACTAAAATATCGTCAAAATAAATTATTCCGGTCGCGACTCCGGCAGTACCCACTTTTATTACATCAACATCACTTAATGTTAGACCTGAAGCACTGACTTCCGCAGTTTCACTGCCATCTAAATATACGGCCGCAGTACCATCAACATCAGAATATTTTAATTCTATGTTATGCCATGAACCTTTTGTGACAGCGGTAGTTCCTGGAGTAGCTTGACCAGTTAATTTTATATATAAGTTTCCACCAGTATTACGAAGGTATACTCTCTGACCCGTCGAACCAACGCCATTAGTAAGCTGAAAAATTATCAAATCACCAGTTATGCTTAAGGCTGGGTCAAGATAAAAATAGGCACTTGCATAGGCTGTAGAAGTGCTAGTAAAATCGGATCCCATGAGAGTGTTTACACCCTCACCATTCAAAACATGTTTGGCACTAAACAACCCAGAATGTGGTAAATCTTTAGTAATACTTACAGTACCGCTCGCTTGACTAACTCCCCTTGCCCAGTTGACAGTATCTTCTAATTCAAAATCATCCCCAAAAAATTCATAGTTTTCAGCTTTTACCGGAAAAACTAAAACCAAAAAAAATAAGACTGATATTATTTTTAAAATATTTTTCATTAAAGAGGAGATTACGGCTTTATATTTTGTCCCATCTGAACATTATAGATCCATGAAGCTACTAGGAATATGAATGCTATAAACAAAGAGAGTATACTACCAGCGACCATAAACAGTGCCTCTAATATGAATGCGGTAGTCGCTAAATAAACTGTAGTTCTCCACATTCTGCCAAATGTTACTCCTCTTCTCATAACCCTCGAAAGTACCCAGAAAATGAAAGTGGAAATTAAGCAGAATAATAAATATATAACAGTCTCTATAATAAAGATGAAAATGAATAAAAATACAGCTTGTAACGGTGCTATATAAGGTAATTTTGATTTTAATTTAGTAAGAAATTCTGTAACGGTGGTCTTTGTGATCGTCATATCACCGAACTGTGATAGAGACATGACGCTATAACTATTATTTCCTGCTGTAATTAAAGACTCCTTTGTCAGGTAGGCAAAAGTATCTAGACTTCCAAAAGCCGTTATGTTTTTCGTGGATGATGAGGTGTCTATAACTATGATGTTCCCTGGAATTTTCTGAATGTTTTTTGCAGAAAGGTCCTGTGTTTCCTGAATCTTTAATATATCTGCCGGTGTTTTAAAAACAAATTTCTCCGGAGTAGAAGATGCGACCCCTCCTTTTATCTGTATAATGAGTCCTGCTGGAAAATCAGTAGCCACTCTCTCAGAAATCATATTAAAGCCCTTTACTAACTCAGGTAAAATCCAGACTGAAAATGAAGCTGTTCCGACGATAGCTAAAACTAAAATCCATTTGAAAAAGTATGCGAATGAATTTTTATTCGTCTTCTCATCTATTTTTTTGTAAAAGTCCCTGCTCCAAACTGAATTACCTATAATTTTTATAAAATTTTTCATATTATTTATTTAGCAATGCTTTAATTCTATCTTCTACTGGCGGATGAGTCAAAAAGAGCCCGGTCATACCTTTCCTAGCATTCGCACCGAATGGGCTCGAAATATACATATGGGCCATAGCATTATTTGCCTTTATCATAGGCGCACTATACGAAGAGATTTTTTGCAAAGCTGAAGCTAGGCCTTCTGGATACCTAGTTAAAAGTGCACCGGAGGCGTCAGCTAAAAATTCACGACGGCGTGAAATGGCGAGCTGTATTAGCTGTGCGACGATGGGCGACAGTATTATAAAAACTATACCGACTATCATGAGAACATTTCCAGCACTTCCCTCGTCCTTACTGCTGCCCCTGCGCCCACCGAAACCGAATGAGCTGTGAAGGAAAATATTAGCGAGTATTGCGATGAAGCCGACTAGCACCACGACCACCGTTTGCAAAAGAATATCTTTATTCTGAATATGCGAAAGTTCATGGGCAACTACCCCGTCTAATTCATTCCTATTCATCATTTGCAAAAGGCCTGACGTCACAGCTACCACTGCATGATTTTTATCACGGCCTGTGGCAAAAGCATTCGGTGCTGGGTCATTTATAATATAAATCTTCGGCATAGGAAGTCCTGCGGTAATAGAAAGATTTTCCACCGAATGATAGAGCTCTGTATAAGTATCATGATCAGCAGGATGGGCACCGGAGATAGTAAGAACGATTTTATCAGAATACCAGTAGCTTAAAACATTCATAAAAATGCTAAAGAAAATGGCAAAGTAAAGAATGGAAGGATTACCGTAATATGCACTAATAAAATATCCGAGCGCGACTATTATCACGAGAAAAAGGCTCATTAAAAGCCAAGTTTTCTCAGTATTTTTCCTCTGATTTGTATATAAAGTGGACATATAAAGATTTTACCACATTTTTAGATTTTATGAATTTTTTCTATCTTCACCCTCCATTTTTCTTCGTCCTACCAGCTTCCGCCTCCTCCTCCCCCTCCACCGCCGCCTGAAAATCCTCCGCCACCGCTACCGCTACCACTGCCTCCTGAAGAACTCGGCCTAGAAGCTAGTGAACTAGATGCTGATCTGCTGAATGAAGATATAGAACTTACGAAAACTAAAGTGCTGAAATGAGAACCATTCACTCCTTCATACCATTCAGGTGGCGCCGTATAGATTCCTTCGAATTCCTTTGCCCATTCTTTTTCCACGCCTAGAACCATCGCATAAGGCAAAAGTTTTTCAAAGATTTCTGGTTTTTTCTCTGGCGCATTGTGAAAATTAATTCTATCCTTCTCTGCTACCTCTAAATACATTTTCAAACCTAAAATTTGCTCTTTAACTTCCATTCCATGCTTAGTCTTCGATGGCATAATTCTCATAAAGAAACCGACCACGATAGCTGAAACAAAAATTCCAAACATTAAAGGGAAAAGGAATAAAGATTCACCAGAAAATATAGCTGCTGAAATTACGGAAAAAATACCCGTGAAGAATAGACTGGCCCAAAGCCCTAAAAATACATATGCAATAAGCGGTGCCCTATTCACAGAAGGTGGCGTATGATAATAACCTCTAGTAACTAAACTATTAAAAACTTTCTTAAAAATTAAACTAATCTGTTTATAAAATGAATATTCTAAATCAGAAGTGTTAACTATTTTTCTTAAATCTGTCTCAAATAATCCATCGAGGAGCCTCTTATCGGAATCCTGTTCTAATGAATCAGAGTTTTTTAAAAGAGTTAGCTCATAATCTGAGGGGGAAAGAAAACCATCCTCTCCGATTTGCCTTATCTTTATATACCCCTTCGTGGCTAAATATATTATCTCGGCCGAAATATCTTTTGCCCTAACGTTCTCATGAAGAATACCGGAGACTTCCATGGGAGTTAGATTTTCTGGAGAATCGTATTGAGGCACTATTACGCCTGTCCCTTTCGGATCTTTACCGTCTTTCTCCCATTTAAGAAACATGATTATGAAAATAATAAGCGGAAGAATCACTGTAAATATCCATGGCCAATTTTCATTAATCCAATCCCGCCTAATCTCCGCCTGCGTAGGGGCGGAAACTTCCCCTTTTGCAAATCTAACCGCAACGGTCATACCATCCCCCATGTATAAAGTCGTATCAGATGGCAAATAAAATGAAGTTATGGATGATGAAGTAGCCTTTCCATCAGGAAGACAGGAATTATTCACATCTAATTCGCCAAAATAACAGGACGACTGAGTAGGCGTTATACCTTCGTCAAAAAACACCTTTGAAGTAACATTTTCTATAGGAAATAGCCATTCATTCCCCGTAACATTCCAGTATATTTCATCATAATCTTTAAAATAGCCGATAACCTTTGAGACATCATAAGAAATGATAAATTCTCTTTGTCCTGAGAATGTCTGATTAGGATCTCCGATTTTTAAACTGATTACATGGTCTAATTTATTCGATTCTTCAAATGATATAGGGGCGCCATCCTGTCCGACCACTGAAATATTTTTGAGAATTATAGGTTTACTACTATAAGAAAGAGCCCGAATATCCCGAATTATACCGTGTTTTTGAGCGCCGGCTGAATCATAGAGAATGGTTTCCTTAACAGAGATAGTGGAATCTTTATGTACTGTAATTTCAGATGAAAAAGAGCTAATCTTTTCATAATTCGTAGCCGCCTTAGCCCTGCCTGCGTAACATGGCAAAAGAGAAAAAACTAATGCGACCGAAAAAATTATAGAAAGAAGAGAAAACTTCTTCATCTTTGATTTGAGTTTAAATTAAGATTAAAACTTAACCTCGACAGGCTTCTTTGCCTCTTCATTATCTAGCTGGAAGAACTCCATCTTTCCGAAATGCGCGATAGATGAAATGATATTTCCTGGGAATACATCCACAGCAGTATTTAGGTCTCGAACTGTTCCGTTATAGAACCTGCGTGAAGCCTGAATCTTATTTTCCGTATCAGAAAGTTCAGTCTGAAGAGAGAGGAAGTTTTCATTTGCCTTTAATTCTGGATAAGCTTCAGCGATGGCAAAAACTGACTTTAAGGCTCCGGCGAGCGAAACTTCTGCTTTGCCCTTTTCATCTATATTTCCTGCACCCATCGCAGCGGAGCGCGCAGCACTAACTTTTTCAAAAACATCATTTTCATGAGTAGCGTAACCCTTTACAGTATTTACTAGATTCGGGATAAGGTCATAACGGCGCTTTAGCTGAACATCTATATCCGCCCAGGCTTCCTTTGCCTGATTAATAAGTCTTATGAAGCCATTATAGAGAAATATGGCCCACAAAACTATAACCGCAATGATAATTATTATATACATCATAAATTTTAAATATCTTACAAAACTTTATTCATCCCCATAACCATAAGATTAACAGCATTCTCCTGTGCGCTCTTTCCATCTTTGCTATTAACATAAAGGTTCCAAAGTTTAATCAAATCTCCATCATGGGTCTGGAAAACATCATTTTCTATTCTAACTCTCTGCTCCATAGTAATCGCGGCTTTAGAATCGAGGACTATGTTTATGAAAGATTTCATAAATCTAACATAGTTAACCTGATCTGCACTTTTCTGTTCATCGACAGCGGTCTTGTCTGCATTCGTTCTAACACTCTCTGTGTACTGAATACTAAAGAATATATTTCCGATAAGTAAGATGAGCATTAGAAAGTTAGCTGTCATCCTCGTCTTATCTAACACCCCTGATTTAAACTCAATCATTTTAATTAATTTATTTATTAATAATACCAAATCCTCTTGTGTCTATAATTATAGCTTAAACACCGCTAATATCCAGCTACTTCTTTGGGATATCTTTTGTGGTTGAAGCTTGACTTATATATGAAAAAGAGATAATTCTATTTGCATAGATAGTATCTCCTTTCTTTTCGCCTTTTACAGCTATTCTGTCCCCGATGTTTATATCAGTAAGAAGTATCGGTTTATATGATTTAGTTTCGATTCTACTGGCATTATCTGTATTTATATTGAAAGTTGAATTTTTACTTTTATCAGAGCCTGTGGCGTTATTTATAGTTATGGTCTTATTTTCAATCTTAGAAACCGTGCCGAAAGCATTAAAATCACTGATATTTTTCTCATGAAATAGGAAAAAGGAGATTACTGTGAGTAATATCAGTAAGATTATTGATATTGGCAAAAATAACCGTGACTTCGAAAGTTTCACTCCTTAATTTTAACTCATAAACACGTTAATGGCAAAATGGCGTATCGACTCACGTAAAATGACACTATGGGTCGACGGTTCAATCATATAAAAAGACACCGAAACCATGGTAATTTGCTTGTAACACTAAATATATAAGTAAAACCATGGATATTAACGCAAAACAACAATATATGGAC